>DATENM010000153.1 GCA_035275065.1 Blastocatellia bacterium | reverse complement strand
AAAGGCGCGGCATCGCATGGCCATGATGAGGCCGCAGTGCCGCGCTTCTTTTTGCGGCCCGCGGTTGCGGCGCGGCGCGATGCCTTGCAATTTCTTTGCACAAACGGGTATCATAATAAGCTTGGTAAACAAGTGGGCTTGGCCCACTTTTTTCATTAGGGATAATGGCCGGCTTAAACCGTGAAGCGATTAACGAGATCATAGAGCGCGTGGCGGCGCGCGAGGGGCTCGAACTGGTTCACTGGGAGGCGGTGGGGCCGCGCAATCATTTCGTCTTGCGCATCTTCATTGATAAGCCGGGCGGCGTCACGATCAACGACTGCGAGCGCGTCAGCAATCAGGTCGGCACCCTGTTCGACGTTGAAGACCTGATCCCGAATCAGTACACGCTCGAAGTTTCGTCGCCGGGCATCGAGCGCGGCCTCTACAAGCGCGCCGATTACGAGCGCTTCGCCGGCAGCCGCGTCAAGCTGCGGACGGCGGAGCCGATCAACGGCCAGCGGAATTTCAGGGGCAAGCTGCTCGGCATGAGCGGAGACACGGTCAGCCTGGAGGCTGACGGGCCGGGCCGCATAGATATCCCTTTCGAGCAGATCGCCAAGGCGAACATCGAGTACGAGTTCTAGGTGCCAGGGGCCAGTCGTCAGTCGTCAGTTCGGAAGCGCGTTTGCTGACCACTGGCCGCCGACCGCTGACAACTAAAGGAAAGAGCTATGTCCACGAGCATGAGTCCGATTGCCCAGACCATAGACGTTCTGAGCCGCGAAAAGAACATTGACCCGATGGTGATCATCGCGGCCATCGAGGAGGCCGTCATCAAGGCGGCGCGCAAGCAGTTCAACGCCGAGCAGACGGGCGAGGAGTTGCGCGCGCGCTACGACCCGGAGACCGGCGACATCGACCTGTTCGCCTTGATGACCGTCGTGGACGAGGTGCAGAACCTCGCGACAGAGATCAGCCTCGCCGACGTGACCGAGATGGGCATAGAGGGCGCGGAGGTCGGCGACCAGTTGGAGTTTCCCAAGCCGAAAGAGGAACTCGGCCGCATCGCCGCGCAGACCGCCAAGCAGATCATTTTTCAAAAAGTCCGCGAGGCCGAGCGCAAGAACGTTTATGACGAATACATCGGGCGCTTGGGCGAGCTCGTCAACGGCTTCGTCAAACGCTTCGAGGGCGGGCGGCTGATCATCGATTTCGGCAAGCTCGAAGCCGTGCTGCCTAAATCGGAGCAGTCGCGCGTCGAAAGCTTCAGCCAGGGCGAGCGCCTGCGCGTCGTCATCAACAACGTGCTGACGGATTCCAAAGGGCCGCAGGTCGAAGTCTCGCGCACCTCGCCTGAGCTGCTGAAGCGGCTGTTTGAAATGGAAGTGCCGGAGATTTATGACGGCACGGTGCAGATCAAGGCCGCCGTGCGCGAGCCCGGCGACCGCGCCAAGATCGCGGTGATTTCGACCGAGCGCGACGTCGACCCCGTCGGCGCGTGCGTCGGCATGAAGGGCTCGCGCGTGCAGGCGATCATCCGCGAGCTGCGCGGCGAACGCATCGACATCATCGAGTGGAGCGAAGACCCGGCGGTCTTTGCCGCGAACGCCCTGTCGCCGGCCAAAGTCTCGAAGGTCGAGATCAACAGCTTCGAAGAGAAGAAGCTGACCGTCACGGTCCCCGAAGACCAGTTGTCGCTGGCCATTGGTAAGAAGGGGCAGAACGTGCGGTTGGCGGCCAAGCTGGTCGGCTGGCACATAGACATCCGCAGCGCCGAAGAAGCGGCGCGCGCTGCCGCCGCGCAGCTCGAAGCCGTCATGGCCGGCGGCGAAGCGACGCTCGCCGACATCCGCGAGAGCCTGGCGCTCGACCAGATCACGGCGCAGCGCTTGAAAGACCGCGGCATCGAGAACATCGAGCAGTTGAGCGGCATGGGCGTGGACGAGCTGGTTGACGCTATTGACGTGAGCTTCGACCAGGCGAACGAGATTCTGGAGCGCGCGCACCGCTTGCTGGCGCAGAAGCACGCGCGCGAAGTGCAGGCGGCGAAGGAAGCTGCTGCCGCGCCCGCCGAAGCCGAGGCCGCTGATGAAACGGCGACCGGGTCCGAAGCTACTGAGCCCGAAGCCGGTCACGGCGTCTCGGTCAGCGAAGAAGGCGTTGAAGGATCGGCTCACGACGCCGAGCTGGCGGAAAGCGGCGAAGCCGCGGAAGCGGCTCCTGAAGCCGCTTTGGAGGCCGAAGCCATGCCAGAAGAAGGGCACGAAACCGCGACCGCGGCGACAGAAGAAGCAACCATTGACCCGTCGCGGCTCGCCGAGCCTGAGCCTTCCGCGGAAGAGGCGGCAGACGAGATGGATGAAGAGCGGCAGTACGCGCCGCCGCCCGATGCCGAGCCTGACCCGGCGCGGCCCGACGCGTCCGCCGTGCCGAATTTTGACGCGATGAGCCCAACCGAGGTGCAGATTCAAGAAACGCTGGCCGATGCGCCCGCGGGCTCTGAAGCCGAGCTGGGGCCGATGCCGGCTTCCGGCCTGCAAGCTTTCGCGCCGGGCGCGCAGGTCGTCGCCGAAACCCACCGCGAGTGGGTCGAAGAGAGCGGCATCGATGAAGGCCGCGAGCAGAGCGCCGAAGAGCTGGTCGAATCGTTCCGCGCCGACCTGACGCTTGAAGATGTCGAGCACGTCACCGGCGAGACCGCGACGGGCGGCGAGGGCGAGGAAACGAAAGAGTAAAGTTGATCACACGCAGCGCCGTGTGGCGTTTGCGAGAGCGGCTCGTTGCGGATGCGGCGGGCAGACGGAGAAGTTTTCGGATCACTATGGCGACAGCAGGCAACAAAACGAGAATCTACGACCTGGCGAAGGAGCTGAAACTCGATAACAAGAAGGTTATCGAGGACGCGCGCCGCGAGGGCATTGATGTCAGTGTGCCTTCCAACACCGTGCCGAATGAGGTGGCCGAACGGATTCGCGCTAAGTACTTTCCCAAGAAGGCGACGCCGAAAGTCGCGCCGCGCCTCATCAAGCACGCGCACATGGAGGCGGCACCGGCAGAAGCCACAGCCGTCGAGCCGTCCGCCGAAGCGCCTGCTTATGAAGCGCCGCCGCCTGCCGCGCCGTCTGTCGAACCCGGCAGATTCGAGCCGCGCGGGCCACAAGTCCGCGTGCTGAAGAAAGCGCCGGCCCCGACGCCGCTGGCTCCGCCAACCGCGCAGGCCGCGCCGCCTGCGGCTGAGACCGCTGCGCCCGCCGCGCCGCCGACTTCCGTATTCGAGCCTGCGCCGCCAGCCGCCGAAGCGGCAGAAGCGCAGGCCCCTACCGTCGAGCCTGCCGCGCCGCCAATCACTGAACCGGTCGCGCCGCCGGTCGCGCCAGCGACTACCCCTGCGCCCGCCGCTTTGCCGCGCAGCGGTCAGCAGGTGCGCCAGTTGCGCCGCATTCCGGGCGCCGTCGTGGCGCCGCCTGCCGCGCCGCCGGCGACGACTCATGCGGGCGCGCCGGGTGGGCGTCCGGGCCATATGCGTCCCGGACAGCCGGGCGGGCGTCCAGGTGGTCCAGGGATACGCGCCGAAGCCGCCGCTCCCGGCATCGCCCCCGACGGCACAAAGAAGCCGAGCACGGTTTACATCCCGCAAGACAACCGCCCGCGCAAACGCACGCGCCGCGGCAAGCGCGGGCCGGGCGAATTCGGGCCGGAAGAGGGCAAACATCTCGATTCGCCGCGCACGCACCGCGGCACCATCGCGCCCAAGCAGAAGCCTGTCTTTACAGAGATGCGCGCCCTGAAAGTCGTCGAAGGCATCACGGTCAAAGACTTCGCTGAGAAGATCGAGGTCAAGCCGAAAGATGTGGTCACCGAGATGATCAAACGTGGCGTGATGGCGACCATCAACCAGACGATCAACCCGGAGATCGCCCAGGCCATAGGCCGTGAGTTCGGCTACGAGATCAGCTTCGCGCCGTTTGAAGAGATCATCAGCGAGGCCGAAGAAGTGAAGATGATCGAGTCGGGCGAAGAAGACCTGGCACCGCGCGCCCCTGTCGTCACCGTCATGGGCCACGTCGATCACGGCAAGACGTCGCTGCTCGACGGCATCCGCGAGACCCGCGTTGCCGAAGGCGAAGCCGGCGGCATCACGCAGCACATCGGCGCTTACGCGGTTGACGTTGCCGACCCGGACAATCCTGAGAAGTTGCGGCGCATCGTCTTCCTCGACACGCCGGGCCACGAAGCCTTCACGATGATGCGCGCCCGCGGCGCCAAAGTCACAGACGTTGTGGTGCTGGTCGTCGCCGCCGATGACGGCGTCATGCCGCAGACCCTCGAAGCGATTGACCACGCCAAGGCCGCCGAAGTGCCTATCGTTGTCGCCATCAACAAGATCGATAAGCCCGACGCCAATCCCGACCGCGTCAAGCAGGAGCTTGCCGACCGCGGCCTGTTATGGGAAGGCTGGGGCGGCGACACCGTGATGGTCGAAGTCTCTGCCAAGCAGCGCACCAATATCAAGGGGCTGCTTGAGATGATCCTCATCACCAGCGACCTGCTGGAGCTGAAGGCCAACGCCGACCGCCTGGCGTCGGGCGTGGTGCTCGAAGCCAAGCTCGACCGCGGGCGCGGCGCGGTCGCCACGGTGCTCGTCCAGCAGGGGACGATAAAAGTCGGCGACCCATTCATCGCCGGTCAGATTTTCGGGCGCGTGCGCGCGATGTTTGATGATCGCGGCCACGCCGTGGCGCAGGTCGGCCCGGCGACGCCCGTCGAAGTTCTCGGCCTTCAAGGCGTGCCGGCGGCGGGCGACCAGTTACAAGTCGTCTCTGACGCCACGCAGGCCCAGCACATCGCCAGCCAGCGGCAGATGCAGGCGCGCATGGCGGCCATCGCCCGCACCTCTGCGCGCGGCCTCGAACAGTTGTTCTCTGAAAAGAGCGCCGTCAAGGAATTGAAGGTGATCTTGAAGGCCGACGTGCAGGGCTCTGTCGAAGCCGTGCGCGACGTTCTCAACAAGTTAACCACGGAGCGCGTCAAGATCAGCATCATTCGTTCGGGCGTCGGTGCCATCACCGAATCGGATGTCATGCTGGCCGCCGCCTCGTCGAAAGACATGGGCCGGGCGGCGGTCATCATCGGCTTCAACGTGCGGCCGCAGTCGCGCGCCCGCGAGATTGCCGAGAACGAAGGCGTAGACATCCGCCTGCACACGATCATCTACAAGGTCGAAGAAGAGATTCGCCTGGCGATGCTCGGCTTGCTCGACGCCACCAAGCGCGAAGTCATCACCGGCCACGCAGAGGTGCGCCAGGTCTTCCGCGTGCCGCGCGTCGGCCAGATCGCCGGCTGCTATATCACCGACGGCTCGATCCGCCGCACGACGGCGCGCATCCTGCGCGACAACGTCGTCATCTTTGAAGGCAAGATCGAGTCGCTCAGGCGCTTTAAGGATGACGTCAGCGAGGTCAAGCAAGGCTTCGAGTGCGGTATCTCGCTCGAACGCTTCCAGGACGTCAAGACCGGCGACGTCATCGAAGCCTATATGACCGAGGAAGTCGCGCCGACGTCGTTGTAACGCGGCGTCTGGGCGTTTTGAAATTCAAGCTCCGTAGGAGCGGAATGTTTATAGATGACCGGTGCCAGAAGCACCCAGGCCCCGTAGGGGCGGAAGGTTGACATTGCGCTCCTGACGGGGCTCGATGCTTGAGTTGATCCGGTTGCTATAAACATTTCGTCCCTGACGGGACTTCGTGGAAGCATTGAAGAATCGGGAGCGGCCATCTGCGAGGCTGCTCCTCGAAGTGCGGTGAATCGCAGAGAATCCCCCCACGGCCTCTCGAATCGTATGCGCTTTTGTATGGCGCACTGCCCAAATTTATTTATGATGGAACTGTTGCAACGGTTGCTGACAGTTGCGCCGCAGGCGATTTGCGGATAGCATTTAAAGTTTAATTGTGGCCGCAAAACCTGACAGGTGAAAGTATGATTGGCAGAAGACAGGAACGATTGGCCGAACAGATCCGCGAAGAGATCAGCATGATTATCGCCGGCGAAGTCGAAGACCCGCGCGTCGCCACGGTCACCGTCACCGATGCGCGCCTGACGCCTGATCTTAGAAACGCGAAGATTTATGTCACCGTGCTGGGCAATGACGAAGAGATTGACGAAGCGCTGGCGGCGCTCAAGCACGCCGCTGGCTTCATTCGCACGCAGCTCGGGGCGGTGTTGCGCATCAGGCGCACCCCGGAGCTGCACTTCGTCTATGACAACACGACCGAGACTGCCACACGAATCGAAAGGATACTAAGCGAGGAAGGAGAAAAGGCACGGGCGCGCGAACAGGCCGCGAACGCTTCGGAATCCGGCCCCAGCGATGAATAATTTTGGATTTTAGATTTTCATAGCTTGGCGCTTCGCGCCGGCGATTTTGGATTGCCGGAAAGTTCGGACAGTACGGTATGGCTTTTCCCGTAATCCAAAATCCAAAATCGCCGGCGCGAAGCGCCAAGCTATGAAAATCTAAAATTCCCCCGTGTCTTTTGGATGTATTATGCTTGGTCAGGTTGTACAACTCATCGAACAGAAGCAGCGTTTCATGATCACGTCGCACATTCGGCCCGATGGCGACGGGCTCGGCTCAGGGCTGGCGCTCTACTGGATGCTGCGCAGTCTCGGCAAAGATGCCGAAGTCGTGCTGCATGACCGTGTGCCGCCGGCTTATCACATTCTGCCCGGCTCTGACGGCGTGCTCGTGCAGCCTGACATTGACACCAGCTACGACGCCGTCTTCATCATCGAATGCAGCGACGTTGACCGGCCCGGCCTGCCCGGCCTGCACCGCCAGTTCGTCGTCAACATAGACCACCACTCGACGACCTTGCCCTTCGGGGACATCAACTGGATTGACCCGACGGCGGCGGCGGTCGGCGAGATGATCTACAATCTCTGCAAGGCGCTCGGCGTCGAAGTCAGTAAAGAGATCGCCGACTGCATCTACACGGCGCTGCTGACGGACACCGGCAGCTTCCACTTCTCAAACACCACGGAGCGCACATTGAAGATCGCTTCCGAATTGGTGCGCTGCGGCGTCGAGCCGGCGAAGATTTCGCAGGCGCTCTTTTATTCCTACCCGTTCTCGAAGGTCAAGCTGCTCGGCCTGGCGCTGGCCGGCATGGAGCGCGACGAATCGGGGCGCATCGGCTGGGTGACCATGGATCGCGAGATGATGTACGAAGCCGGCGCTTGCGAAGAGGACGCCGACGGCATCGTCAACCACGCGCTATCGGTCGGCGATGTCGGGGCGGTGGCCTTTTTCAAGGAGATGGCGCCGGGCGTCTATCGCATCAGCCTGCGCTCGAAGGGGCGCATCAACGTCGCCAAAGTTGCCGAGATGTTCGGCGGCGGCGGCCACAAGAACGCCGCCGGCTGCCGCATCGAAGGCGATTTTGAAGAGGTCAAGCGCCGCGTCATCGAAGGCTTGCAGGTCGCCGTCGGCGTTGCGCCGGTGTCGGCCTGACCGCTGGGCTCGGGCGCGCCGACCGGCGCTTATCTGGCGAAATAGCCGCGCCGGCTATTGAGCTTTATCCCTTCACGATTGACCGTCAATTTGATGGCCCGCCAGCGCCCGTCTCTGTGCGTATCCTTGGCGGCGTAGGCGAGGCTGTAGAGCGCGTGCAATTCTTCGGCAACCAGTTGATAAACGCCATCCAGGTCTTCGATGCGCCGCGCCATGAAGTAAGCGCCGCCGGTCTGCACGGCGAGCGTCCGCAACTGCTCGCGCGCCTCGACGTAGGCGGCACGAGAGTAGTGGTGAATCCACTCCTGCTCCGTGTCGAGGTAGATCGGGTAGATCGTTGTATCCTCTTCGAGCGCCCGCATCAATAACTCGTTGAAGGTATGCGTCGAGCCGCCATCGTCTTTGGGGCTAAACGAGCTATCAACCCCATCCGTCAACATAACAATGGCTTTGCGTCCCTCGCGGATTTGACGCAGAAGATCGAAGGTCTTCCACTCGGCATCATAAAGCGCCGTGTCGCCGCCCGCATCTTTGATGTGGTCAATGCACTCTTTCAAACGCTTCCGATCCCCGGTAAAGTCTGAGACCAGCCTGAAGCGTCCTGTGAAGGTCGCTATCGCCATGCGGTCATTCTCTTTCAGCATGTCAACGAAGCGGCTGGCGGCTTTCTTCAAGGCTTTCAGCTTGCTATCAATGCTGCCGCTCAGATCAAGTAGCACGACGAGATTGACCGGCGCCTCGACGGGCGCGAAGTGAACGATCTCCTGGCGCACGCCATTTTCGAAGATGGCGAAATCTTCGCGCCTGAGCTCGGTGATTTTCTTGCCCTGCGGGTCGGTGGCGCTGATGTTGAGGTTGACCCAGAGGGTGTTGAGCTTGATGACGCTTTCGTCGGCGCCGGGGTTTTGTTGAACGGACAGGGTGCGCGCGGGGGTGCAGCACAGCAACAGGATGATTGCCGCAAGCCGGCCTTTATATGCCACGGGGTGCCTCCTTAGACAATCAGCTCGGTGGCTCGCCTCCACCAGAAATCAATACGCAGGGCGGGACGCGGGCGGGTGCAGGCGAAACGGCGGCGGCGTTTTTAGAGCAAGTTTCAGTTGCCCCTAAAAGCGTGTTTTGAGAAGCGGTAAGCCCTGAAAGGGCTTCGGTTAATAGCCGGTGGCAACGCCACCGGGAAGGCCACCGGTTAAGGACGGTTGATGCCCCGACCCTGAAAGGGTCGCCGTCTGCGGCAACGGCGACCCTTTCAGGGTCGGGAACTTTCCGGCCTGGCTTCCGTGGGCGCTGCCCACGGCTATTGACGCCATCCCCTTCGGGGATACTTTCAAAACATGCTCTAACTGATTGCTTAGCGCGCCGTGAAATTGTACTTGCCGGATTGCACAAGGAAGACCGCCGCGCCGTCTTCCATTCGCAAGAACTTGACGCCCGGCGCGGCGCTCGCCGGCTTGCCGCTTTCCATCACCCCGGCCGCGTCTTTCGCCGGCACGTAGACCGCCGCCGCCGTGTTTGCCGGGATCGTCACGTTGTATTGCATCTGGCCCGCGGCGACGCTCCAGCTCGATTCGATGCGACCGCGAATCGAATCATAATGGCCTCTGGCCCAACTCAGGCCGCCGCCCGGATAAGGGCGCAACGTGAACTGCTCGTAAGCCGGATGCGCGTCGTCGTTATTGATGCCGAGGATGACTCGCGCCATCCATTCGCCCACCGCGCCGATGGCGTAATGGTTGAACGAGTTCATGCCCTTGTCCTGAAAGCCGCGCCCTTTGACATAGCCATCCCAACGCTCCCAGATCGTCGTCGCGCCGTTATCAATTGAATACTCCCACGAAGGGAAGCCGCGCTGGTTGACCAGGCTGTAAGCCACTTCGTTCTCGCCGGCGCGCGTCAGCTCTAACATCATTCGATAGGTCGAGTGAAAGCCGGTTGACATATGGCCGTTGTAACGGCTGATGCCATCGAGCATGTACTTGAGCGCCGTCGGGCGCAGCGCGCTCGGCAGCAGGTCGAAATGCAAGGCCAGCGCATAGCCCGCCTGCGTGTCGCCGCGGATGTGACCGTCTTCGCTGACGTAGGCTTTGTTGAAGGCCGCGCGGATGTCGTTAAACAGCGCCGCGTACTTCTTCGCTTCATCTTCTTTGCCGATCACCCCGGCTATGCGCGAGAGCAGGTCGGTCGCGTAGGCGAACATCATCGTGGCGAAAACTTCTTTCGGCACCTGACCGCCTTTGCGCGGGAAGCCTTCGTAGACCAGCGTGTCCGAGTTGAGCCAATCGCCATAGTCGTTGCCGCGTTTGTTCTTCCACAGCAGGTCGGGATTGTTGCCGCGAATGAACTCGACCCAGCGGCGCGCCGAATCATAGCTTTCGATAAGCAAGCGCTTATCGCCATAGTGCTGCCAGACGCGCCAGGGGACGACGATGCCTGCGTCACCCCAGCCGGCGACGCCCGTGAATATTTTGTCCTTGCCGAACGGGTGCGGCGAGAAATCGGCGAAGCGCCCGTCGGTCGCCTGCGCGTCGCGCACGTCACGCATCCACTTGGTGAAGAACGCCGCCATGTCCATGTTGAAAATGCCTGTGCCGACGAAAATCTGAATGTCGCCCATCCAGCCCAGCCGCTCGTCGCGCTGCGGGCAGTCGGTCGGGATGCTCTCCATATTGCCGCGCTGCGTCCAGAGAATGTTTTGCCAGAGCTTGTTGAGCAGCGGGTCTGAGGTTTCGAAGCTGCTGGTTTCAGCCATCGCCGAATGAAAGACGCGGCCCGTGATGGCGTCAATTGCAGGCTTGGCGGCAAGGCCGGTGACTTCGACATAGCGGAAGCCGTGATAGGTGAAATGTGGTTCGTAGGCTTCGCTGGCCGCGCCGCGCAGCGTGAAAGCGTCGGCCTGCTGCGCGCCGCGCAGGTTTTCGGTGTAGATCGTGCCGTCCGGGTTGAGCATCTCGGCATGTCGTAGCCTTACAGTCGTTCCCACCGCGCCGCGCGTCTTCAGCCGGCACCAGCCAACCATGTTCTGTCCCATGTCAAAGACGTAAACGCCAGGCTTCGGCTCGTTCACTGCAATGGGTTTGATCTCGCGAGTGACGCGGATCGGTTCGTTGGGCTGCGCGACCAGTTGCGTGCCGGCGTGGGCCTCGACCTCTGCCGCAGACCATGCATGATCGTTGAAGCCGGGGCTGTCCCAGCCGGCCATCTCGCGCCGCGCGTCGTAGACTTCGCCGTTGAGCAGATCGGCGCTGCGAATCGGCCCTTCGCGCGTCGTTCGCCAGTTGGCGTCGGTCTCGATGCGCGCTTTGCGGCCATCGCTCAGATCGATTTCAAGCTGGGCAATCAATCGCGGGTGATTGCCGTAGATGTTGCGCGGCTTCTTGAGCAGCGCCTGCGCCAGGCCGATGCCGCCGGCGTACCAGCCGTCGCCGAGCATCGCGCCGATGGCGTTCGCGCCCGTGCGCAGCAGGCCGGTCACGTCATACGCCTGATACTGCGTGCGCGTGTGGTAGTCGGTGAATTCCGGGGCGAGCAGTTGATCGCCGACGCGCTGGCCATTGATGTGCAGCTCGTAAACGCCAAGCGCCGAGGCATAGACGATGGCGCGCTGCGGTTTTGCCGTAAGCTCAAACTCACGCCGCAGCATGGTCGCCGCGACGTTCTCGACCGACGGCAGCTTATCGCCGATCCACTGCGCCGACCAGTCGCCGGGCTCCATCAGCCCCATCACCCAGCGCGCCGGCTGGCTCCACGCCGCCGGCTTGTCGTTCTGATCCCAGATGCGAACTTTCCAGAAGCACGCCTGGCGCGAGGCAAGCGGCTTGCCTTGATAAGCGATCTGAATCGTCTGGTTGGATGCGACTTTGCCGGTGTCCCACAGGTCGCCACGGTTTGCGGCAAGCAGGCTGGCGCTACTGGCGACCAGGATGTGATACGCCGTCTGTTTGGCGCCGCGCTGGTTGCTTTCAATCGTCCAGCTCAGGCGCGGCGCGCGCGCTTCGACCGCCAGCGGCGAGACCAGGTATTCACAACGCAGCGCGGCGACCGCGAGGCGGCTGGCGTTTTGCGCCAACGCCATCAACGGCGAAGCCGCCAGCAGTAACGATGCTAAGCACACACAGGCGATGATTTTCGATGAAAAGCTTTTTCTCATAAGCCGGGCCCCATAGAGTAAACCGATAGCAAACATCCCATGTGAACTCATCGTCTAGCTCCCGTCATCAGCGCTGCCGCGCGGTCTGCGACCCACTGTATTTGTTCAGCCGTATCCGGCACGTTGACGCCGCGGGCCGAACGGATGCGGTCGAAAGCACGTTGCGGGTCTTCGCCTTCTGATATGAGCAGGTAAGCCGCAATCAATGCCGACCGGCCAACACTCTGCCGGCAATGCAGCGCTACCCTTTCCCCCTTCGCAAGCGACTGTGTCAAATCCTGCGCCAAGGCCGCGGCGGCGCGTTGTGATGCGGGGACTCCACGGTCAGGAACCGGAAAGGAAATGAAGCGAATCCCCTGGGCCTCACTTAATTCTTTTTCTGCCTGGAGATCAAACTCGGCGACTTCATCCGGGGTCAAGAAAGAAACCACGGTGTCTATGCCCGCCTCGCGCCAACCCGCAACCTCGTCTTCGAGCCAGTCACCGCCACGAGGGCGCGGGACGATGGCTAACCGTCCTTTCCATGGCCCTTCAATCCAGTATGCCTGCGCTGCCATTATTCTCTCCTTCTGTCGCTGGCGAATACCGAACGATGATCTCGCGTGGCAAGGCATCGATGTTCATGCCCCGGTCTCGTAGTATTCTAAGCCGATGATGACCGTCCAGCACAGTGCCATCTGGCCGAGCCTTGAGCGATCCCTGCTGTCCGGGTTGTAACGAGTCTATAAGTTCTTTGTCTGATAGCTTGCTGAATGTGTCAAGCTTACCTCTGTTCAAAGCATCATCCGAATGAAGCATCTTCAGAGGTGGTTGATCCATTGTCGCCTTTGTGACTTATCTATCAGGGGCAGAACAAATTCAAACGATGCCGGCGGCAATGCCGACTTGCGCCGGGCGCTCTTCGGCCTTGCGTTGGCGATAGCCGCTCTTGCGATACGTCGCGATGGGATCAATGGCGCCGCCCGAGCGCGCCCGCGCCATCGCCAGGATTGGCGTCACGTCGGTGGTGAAGGCTTGCTTGAGCGTCGCCAGCGCCACGAGCGGGTCGCAGCTCTCTTGCGCTTCCACCAACGCCTGACGATCAACGAGATGGGCTTGCACGTAAGCGCGCGCCAGCTCGCCGGCGCTCATCATCAGCGATTCGATGGGGTCTGTGACGTTGTGCGACTGGTCGAGCATGTAAGCCGGGTGAAAGTCGGGCGTGCCATCAAGTTCGGCGTCAACCAGCTCGTTGAAGATCAGGAAGAGCTGAAACGGTTTGATCGAGCCGGCGTCCAAATCATCGTCGCCATACTTGCTGTCGTTGAAATGAAAGCCGGCGAGCTTGCCCAGTTGAATCAGGCGCGCGACGATCATCTCGATGTTGACGTTCGGCGCGTGGTGGCCGAGGTCAACCAGGCAAGCGGCCTGCGGCCCCAGTTGCGTGGCGCAGTAATAACTCGTGCCCCAGTCGTTGATCACCGTCGAGTAGAAGGCCGGCTCGTACAGCTTATGCTCAAGAAAAATGCGCCAGTCCGAGGGCAGCGCTTTGTAGATTGCATGGAGGCTTTCGAGATAGCGTTCGAGGGCGCGGCGGAAATGCAGCTGGCCGGGAAAATTGCCGCCGTCGGCGATCCACACGGTGTGCGATTTGGAGCCCAGCGCCTTGCCGATCTCGATGCATTCAATGTTGTGCGCGATGGCTTGCTGGCGCACCTCGGCGTCCGTGTGCGTCAGGCTGCCGAATTTGTATGAGCGGGGCTGCCCCGGCTGATCCTGAAAGGTGTTCGAGTTCATGGCGTCGAAGCGCAGGCCGCGCGCTTCGGCAAACTGCTTGAGGTCGGCGGCATCATCCGGCTTGTCCCAGGGGATGTGCAGCGACACGGCGGGCGTCGAGCGCGCCAGCCGAAAGATCGTCGCGCAGTCTTCGAGCTTTTCGTAAACATCGCGCGGCTCGCCGACGCCGGGGAAGCGCGCGAAGCGTGTCCCGCCGGTGCCGACGCCCCACGACGGCACCGCGACGCGAAACGCTTGCGCGCGATGGGTGAGCGCTTCGATGTCTATCTGCCTGCGCCGCAACGAGCGGGCGAGGTGGTCATAGTCTTCGTCGAGCCACGCTTGCGCTTTGCGGTTCTGCCCGGCGATTAATTCGTCGTCAATCTCAAAACGGCTTGCCATTGTCTTTCACGCCTCGGAAGGATTCGCTGCGGCTCGCCGGTAAGCTCAAGAATCAGGGCAAGCCGACAGGATAATATACTGCCGATCTGCCTGATTCAATGCGCTGTGCTGATTGAAACAATCGCTGCCAGTCTGTGCGTCTGTGGGAAAGCAGGTTCCCACAAATGGGCAAGCGCGGCGCGGGCGGCGACCGCCTTTTAGCGATAAACGCTCATTTCGTTGATGATGGGCAATCGCTGCGCATTGGCACGGCACTTGACAGGAGAATAGCCTGGCCTGCCCTCGCGTGGCGGCTGGACGGTTGTGAGGATTTGGCTGATGGCGCTTCAGCGTGTAAACTTTTAGTTTGGTCAAAGGATGGCGGGCGCCCATTTTGCACCACCAGGCGCGCGTGATTTAGATGAAACGGCAGCACAGGTAATGACGTATCAAGCTGTGACTGACCAGAAATCAACAAGCATTATCACTGGCAGGCGCGGCGCCGATTGAGCCAGTATGGCGCGCGAGTCCGGCAATTCATTCGAGAGGAAGTTTATGAGTTCACTTATACAGAAACTGCAACAGTCAGGGCGCGTCGTCACGAGTCTCTCGCTGGCGGCGTTGCTTGCAGCGACGTTGCCGGTCGGCGTCTTCGCACAGGACGGCGTCGTCGCCCGTCAGCAGCAGCCGACACCGCAGCAACCGCAACAGCCGAAACCGCCCGAGACGCCGCCCAGCTCGCCGACAACCCCGCCGAGAAACGATACGCGCGAACAACGCGAGCGGCTTGAAGAACACGGCACGACGAATCCCAACTTGCCGACCGAGCGTGAGCGCCGCAACGTGCCGGCGCCGGGACAGGCCCCTGTGACCAACCCGGCGGTGACGCCGACGCCCGGCGCGCCGGCGCAGGACACCACGGGCCAGAACCCCATCACGCAACCGCTGGCGCTGTCGCCCGAAGTTACGCCGCAACGCGTCGGCGTTGATCTGAGCCAGACCGTGCCACTGGCAATGCGTGATGCCATCGCTTTGGCCCTGCAAAACAACCTCGACATCGAGCAGTACCGCGAGGGCGTGCAGATCGCCACCTTTAACTTGCAAGCGTTGCGCGGCGTCTACGACATCCTGTCTTCGGCGGACATCAACTTTCGCAGCCAGACCATTCCGGTCGCCTCGCTGTTCGCCGGTGGCGGCTCGGCCTTCTCGGTCACGCAAAAAACGCTGACCGCGAACTTCATCACCAATCAGTATGTTGAGCGTTCGGGCGGCTTCTGGCAGGCGGAGTTCGACAATAACCGCACGACCACCAGCTCGACGGCGCAGTTGTTGCCGACGCAGTACAACCCGTCGCTGACCTTCTCGTTCACGCAGCCGTTGATGCGCAATTTCAGGACTGACTTGAACCGCCGGCAGATTCAGGTCGCCAAGAAGACGCTTGATCTTACGGACAGCCAGTTCCGCCAGCGCGTCATCGAGATCATCAATCAGGTGCAGCGCGCTTACTGGGATCTGGTCTTTGCCATCGACAACGAAAAAATCGCCCGCGATACGGTCGAGCTGACGCGCACGCAGCTTGAGAACAACCGCCGCCAGGTTGAAGCCGGCACCGCCGCGCCGATTGACCTGCGCTCGACCGAAGCGGCGCTCGAACAGCGCAAGGGCGATGTCATCACGGCGCTGCAAAGCATCACGACGGCGGAAAACGTCCTCAAAGGGCTGCTGATTAAACGGCAGGACGACAAGCTCTGGAGCGCGGTCATCACCCCGACTGATGAGCCGCCGGTCACGGCGCAACAGTTCAACCTCGATGAATCGACGCGGCTGGCGCTGACCAATCGCCCGGAGCTTGAACAGATACGCTTGCAGACCGAGCAGAAGAACATTGACATTGATTTTTACAAGAACCAGACCAAGCCGCAGGTTGATCTGGTCGGCTTCTACAGCAACACGGGACTGGCGGGCACGCCGTCCTCCACGGTCAATCCGGGCGGATTCAGCACCTTCAACCAGGGCGTGATCACCAACCTGAATGCGGCATTGTCGGCGCTCGATCTGCCGCTATTCAGTCCCCCGGTGCCGGCGGCGACGGTCGTCGGCGACAGCGTCCCAGGGCGCTTCCAGGGCGGTTATTTTCAGTCGTTGCACAACCTCTTCAGCCAGGACTTCAGGACCTATCAAATCGGCGTGCGTCTCAGCTTCCCGTGGCGCAATCGCACGGCGGAAGGCAATCTGGGCCGCGCCCTTGCCGAAAGCCGGCAGCTTGACGCGCGCCAGCGTCAACTGGTGCAGAACGTGCAGATTGACGTGCGCAACGCCCTGCAAGCGGTCGAAGCAGCGCGCCAGCGTTACGAAGCCGCGCATGCCGGAGAACTCGCCGCGTTTGCTCAGTTGCAGGGTGAGCTAGAGAAGTTCCGCGCCGGCCTTTCGACCAACTTCTTCGTCTTACAACGGCAGACGGATTATGCGACGGCGAAGGGCAACGAAGTGCGCGCCAAGACCGATTACAACAAGGCGCTCGCCGACCTTCAGCGGGTCACCGGCCTGACGCTGGTGAGCAACAACGTGCAGGTGACGGCGCTCGCGCCGCCGACCGGCAAGAAGTAAGCAATTGACTTTGGGGTAAAGTAAAGGGCGACTCGCGCGAGTCGCCCTTTTTTTATGAGAGGGATAAAGATGCTGCGGGGTCAGCGGTCGGCTTTGCCCTTCAGCCGATCAGCTTGATGATCTGTTCGCGGTCGGCGGCGGAAATCCCCGTGAAGTCCACGTCGAAGCCTTCGGCGAAGTTGTGACTGCTGACGACGCCGGTGGCGCGGACCTGGTGGCCGTTGGGCAGATTGAAGCGTAGCACAACCTGCGTGCCGGTCACGTGCGGAATAAAGCTTTCGATAAAGGCGCGGCGCGGCGTCAGATTGAAGAGCCGGCAGTCGCGTCCACTGCCCTGCGCTTCGCAGCGCGCCCGCAACTCGCCTTTGTAAACTGCCTGCCTGCCTGAAGAGGCGCAAACTCCCATAGCCGTCATAGCCTCGTCTCTCCTTCTTATAGCTTCAGTCGGTGCAAAAACTAATTGCTTGCCAAGCCTTATAGAATACACCACAGCGGGCCGTAATTCAACGCGATTTTTGGCGATAAACGCCTGTTGCGGGCGGCGCAAGCAGCGTAGAATAGGGGCGGCCCGCGCCGGAGTCATATAGTTCGGTGGCACCAGGCGACTAATCAATCAGGTGAGACGGTTCACCGCCGAGGCACGCAGGTCACAAAGAAAACAGCAGGAAGCCCTGATGCTCTCTTTGTGCGTTTTATGCCTTCGTGGTGAACCCCCTGGCGGCAAGCGGACGGAGGAGAGGCCATGGCGACTTTGAGCTACGACGAGGCGGCGCACCTGTTGCGCCGCATGGGATTCGGCGGCCCGCCCGAAGAGATTGACGCGCTGGCCGCCCGCGGGCGCGAAGGCGCTGTCGATTACCTGATCGCTTACACTCAGGTTGATAACCGCGCGATGGAAGATCAGTTGCGGCGCGGCTTCAATTTTTCCGACCCGTCTGACGTCAGCAAATTCAGCCTCTCTGACCTGCAACGCTGGTGGTTCGCCCGCATGGTCACGACCAGCCGGACCTTTGAAGAGAAGATGACGCTCTTCTGGCACAACCACTTTGCCACCGCGGCCTCGAAAGTGCCGGACCTCTTCCTGTACATCCAGAACCTCAAGCTGCGGCAGCGGGCGCTGGGGCGCTTCGATGATCTGTTGCTGACGGTCGCGCAAGACCCGGCCATGCTTATCTGGCTCGATGGCCTTACGAATGTCGCCGGCAAGCCGAACGAGAACTTCGCTCGCGAGCTGCAAGAGTTGTTCACGATGGGCATTCGCGATGTCGTCACGGGCGAGCCGAACTACACGGAAGAGGACGTCAAGGAAGTGGCGCGCGCCTTCACCGGCTGGAAAGCCTTCCACCCGCGCGAGAGCGCCGATCCTTTTGACTTCCAATTCGTCGTCAACCCGCCGGAGCATGACAACACGGCGAAGACCATCTATGCCGGGACGCCTTATCAAGCCAGTGGCAATCTCAGCGGCGAAGATATCATCGCGCTGATCTGCGCCCGTCGCGCGACGGCGCGTTTTCTGGTGGCCAAGCTGTTCAAGTTCTTCGTCTATCCCTTGAACGATAATACCGCCGATCATGCCACGGTCGAGAAGTTCGCCAGCGTCTATCTCAACAACAACCACTCGATCAAAGAGCTGGTGCGCGCCATCTTCACTTCGGACGAATTCTACAGCGAGCGCGCTTTCTTCTCCCTCGTCAAGCAGCCGGTTGAATTGATCGTCGGCGGCATTCGCATGCTCGGTGCCGATTACCTGTTCGGCACCACCGCCTTTCAAGGCAATGCCAACCTGCCGGCCATCCTGGCGCAGTTCCTCGGCCAGGCGTTATTCAATCCGCCTGACGTTGCCGGCTGGCGGCTCGGTCTCGACTGGATCAACACCTCGACGCTGCTCAACCGTTTTACCTTCGCCACCTTCCTAGCGACCAGCCGGCAAGGTAACGATCCGCAGCCGGGAATTTACCTGTCGCACGCGCGGCTGCAAGAACTGACCGGCAAGAAGTCGAAGAAGGTCGTGAAGGCTTTCCTCTCGCAACTCGGGCCGCTCACGGTTGACGGCGCGACAACGCGTGCCTTGATCGATTACCTGGAGAAAGACGACGCCGGCAACGCCGTCGGCTTTCACCGCACAGACCCGCTGATCGATAAGAAGGTTCGCGGCCTGATTCACCTGATTATGTGTTTGTCGGAGTTCCAGTTGAACTGAGGAGAACGGTCATGCCGATTAGCAGACGACAATTCATCAAGCGCAGCGCCGCGGCGGTGACGGTCGGCGTCGTCGTGCCGCAATGGCTCGCGGGCACGGCACGCGGCCAGCACACGGAGCTCGCCGGCAACCGGCGCTTCGTCATCATTCAACTGGCCGGCGGCAACGACGGGCTGAATACGGTCGTCCCTTATACGGATGCGCGCTACTACGCGCTGCGCCCCGTGCTGGCGTGGAAGGAAGCCGAGTTGAAGACCGCCGCGGGCGCTTCGACGATCATCTCCGACCGCTTCGGCCTGCACCCGGCGCTCAGCGAAATCAAAGGGCTGTACGACGCCAACCGCGTCGCCATTGTCACAGGCGTCGGCTACCCGAATGCAACGCAATCGCATTTTCTTTCGATGGACATCTGGCACACGGCGGACTTGAGCGGCCTGGCCAGTCGCGGCTGGCTTGGCCGTTTCGCGGACCTGGCGCTGGTCGGCCAGTCGAACCTCTCGGCGCTCTCCATCGGCAGCCTCGACACGCCGAAGACGTTTTACGCGGCGCACTTCGTCACCCCGAACATTCTCAATCTCGATCTCTATCAGTTCCTCGCTGATGGCGCTTATCCGGGCGATTACAACAACCAGCTCAACACCTTCAACCTTGCGGCGACGCGCAGCTTTGCTGCCGACACATTGATGGGCGCGATCAACAAGACCGCTTTCGAATCGGTCAGCGGCGCGCAGGTCGTTCAGCAAGCGGCGCGCAGTTATCACTCATCGGTGGTTTATCCTACGGACAATCCGCTCGCCGTCGGTTTAAAGCTGGCGGCGCAATTGCTGACGACCGTGCCCGAAGCGGCGATTCTCTACGTGCGGCTCGACGGCTTCGATCACCATGCGGATCAAGTGGCGCATCGCAACGGCCAGGTGGATAAACTGGCGGGTGCGGGTAACAACCACTTCAACCTGATGCGCTGGTTCTCGCAGGCGGTAAAGCTCTTTTACGACGACCTCACCGAGCATGGGCTGGCCGACAATACGGTCATCATGCAATGGTCAGAGTTCGGGCGGCGACCGGGCGAGAATGCGTCGTTCGGCACCGATCACGGCTCGTCGGCACCGCTATTCCTCATCGGCAACCCTGTGCGCGGCGGGCTCTATGGCGAGCAGCCGTCGCTGGCGGCAACGGCATTAGACCTGGCAGGCAATCCGGGCTTTACGGTAGACTTTCGCGCCGTCTACGCGACGTTGCTCGACCGCTGGCTGGGCGTAAACCCCGTGGAGGTGTTGGGCGCGGGCTATGAGAACATCGGCTTCCTGCCTTAATCCCGCGCCCGGATCGTTCAGCTTGCCCGGCCATGACAAAACGCTTTCCCGCCGCCGACAGGCGCGATATAATTCTCTCCGACAATTGAGCGGAAGACCTCACCTTCCACAATCGTTCAACCTTGGTCTCTTGCAGGAGCACGTCTGATGCCGGGACGCGAAATCTTACAACTGGGCAATCCCTTGCTCTGGCAGCCGGCGGCGCCGGTTACGGAGATTGCCGCGACCGATACCCAGGCGATCATTCGCGATCTCAGCGATACGCTCGCCGGCTTTCGCGAGCGCACGGGATTCGGGCGCGGCATCGCCGCGCCGCAGATTGGCGCGTTGCAGCGGATGATCTTCATTCGCATGCAGCCCGCGGGCTTTGCCGGCGCGCTGATCAACCCGGCCATCGTCTGGAGCAGCCCGCAACGCTTCGAGCTGTGGGACGACTGTTTCAGCTTTCCCGACTTGATGGTGCGCGTCGAGCGCGCCGCGAGCGTTCGCGTCGCTTATCAGGACGAGCGCGGCAACCGGCAGACCCTGGAAGCCGAAGGCGACCTGTCGGAGCTTTTGCAACACGAGATCGATCATCTGGACGGCATTCTCGCAATTGATCGCGCCATCGCGCCGCGCGCCTTGATGACGCGCGCCGAGTGGCTGCGGCAATCAAGGTAAGCGTAAAAAACATTTTCAGACTTTTTGACCCTGGCGACGGTCTGAGAAGACGTAGCCAATGAAGCCGTATAGATCGGGAGTCGCGCCCAGCGCGGCGTTCCTGTAGTCGGCTTGCCCTTGCAAAACGCAGCGCCGAAGGCGGACTGCCGCATCAGTCGACAGTCGGGCAATCTAAGGAGGAGGACAACCGCATGGCCAGCTTAAACTACGACGAAGCTGCGCATCTGCTCAGACGCGCAGGCTTCGGCGGCACGCCGGAAGAGATCGACAGTCTCGCCACACGAGGCCGCGAAGGCGCCGTTGATTATCTACTCAACTATTCCCAGATCAACAATCAGGCGATGGACGATCTGCTCAAGGCGAGCTTCGACTTTTCTGACCCGACCGACAATCAGAAATTCAGCAACGGCGAGATTCGCCGCTGGTGGGTGACGCGCATGGTGGCGACGCAGCGCCAGTTCGAAGAGAAGATGACCCTCTTCTGGCACAACCATTTTGCCACCGGCAGCTCGAAGGTGCAGGACGTCTATATGTACGTCCAGAACCTCAAGCTGCGGCAGGGCGCACTGGCGCGCTTCGATGATCTGTTGCTGACGGTCGCGCAAGACCCGGCCATGCTCATCTGGCTCGACAACACCACGAACGTACTCGGCAGGCCGAACGAGAACTTTGCCCGCGAGCTGCAAGAGCTATTCACGATGGGCATCAACGACGTCGTCACCGGCACGCCGAATTACACTGAAAACGATGTCAAAGAAGTGGCGCGCGCCTTCACCGGCTGGAACTTCCAGCGCGCGCAAGGCAGCCCGTACGGCTTTACCTTCCGGGTCGTCAACAATCAGCACGACAACGGCGCCAAGACCATCTATGCCGGGACGCCTTATCAAGTCAGCGGCAATCTCAGCGGCGAAGACGTCATCACGGTGATCGCCAACCGGCAAGCGACGGCGCGTTACCTGACCTGGAAGCTCTGGAACTTCTTCGTCTACCCGCTGACGACCAGCAGCGCCGACAAAGCGACGATTGATCGCTTCGCCAGCGTCTATCTCAGCAACAACCACTCGATCAAAGAGCTGGTGCGCGCCATCTTCACTTCGGACGAATTCTACAGCGAGCGCGCTTTCTTCTCCCTCGTCAAGCAACCCATCGAGCTGGTGGTCGGGGCGCTGCGCATGATCGGCGGCACCTACCTGCCGGGCACCACAGTCGGCACGGGCAATCCGCGCACGTCGAACGTGCCCTCGCAGTTGTCGCGCAACATGGGGCAGGACCTGTTCAACCCGCCCGACGTTGCCGGCTGGGATTTCAATCTCGGCTGGGTCAACACCGCCAGCATGCTCGAACGCTTCAACTACACCAACACGCTGATGACGAACCGCAACACCACGAACCCCGGCATCTTCGTGACCACCGAGCAACTGAAGAAGTACGTCAAAGGCAACACCAAGAAGACGGTCAAAAACTTCCTGTCAACGCTCGGGCCGCTGTCTGTCGGCAAGCCGGTCATCAAGCCCTTGCAGGCGTATCTGACGACCGGCGACAACGGCCAGGAGATCGAATACACCACGGACGACGCTTACGTTGACAAGAAGATTCGCGGCCTCGTCCACCAGATCATGTGCCTGCCGGAGTTTCAGTTGAATTAGGAGGGGAGGAGAGTTATGCCAATCAACAGACGCCAATTTATCAAGCGCAGCGCCACGGCGGTCACGGTCAGCATGGTGATGCCCAAGCTCTGGCTCGGGCGCGCCGACGCCCGCGAGGTCAACGCCGCCGACCGCCGCATCTTCCTGGTGATACAAATGGCCGGCGGCAACGATGGCCTGAACACCGTCGTCCCGTATGCCGATTCCAAGTATCAGCAGTTGCGGCCCACCCTCGGATTCAAGGACACCGAGCTGAAAGACGCGCAGGGCCACTCGATGATTCTCAACAACAGCCTCGGCCTGCACCCGTCGCTCAGCGAGATCAAGTCGCTTTATGACGCCAACCGCGTCGCCATTGTCACAGGCGTCGGCTACCCGTCGGCCAACCTGTCGCACTTTCTCTCGCAAGACATCTGGCAGACGGCCAACACCAGTGGCGGGATCGGCAATGGCTGGCTCGGCAAGTATGCCGATCAGAAGCTGGTCGGCCAGAGCGGCCTGGCGGCGGTTTCAGTCGGCGGCTCGCTGCCGAAAGCCATGTTCGCCGATCACTACGTCGCGCCGAACATCTCGCCGGCAAACGGCACAGACGCGTTCGCCAACTACCAGTACCTGACCGACCCGCGCAACGCCGGCGACAAGAACAATCAGGTGAACACCTTCAAGACGACGAACACGCGCAGCTTTGCCGCCGACAGTTTTGTCAGCGCTATCGCTAAAGCCGGCTTCGACGCCGAAGAAGGCGCGGTGCAGTTGCGCACCGCCGTGGCGGGCTACAGCTCGACGGTGACGTATCCGACCAGCTCGCTGGCTTCGGCCATGCGCATGGTGGCGCAGATCGCCACAACCGTTCCCGATGCTAACCTGTTTTATGTACAGCTCGGCGGCTTCGATCATCACTCGGCAGAGATCGGCAGCGCCCAGGCACCGACGGATAAGACGGTCGGCCAGCACGCGGCGCTGCTCGGGCAACTGTCGCAAGCGATCAAGGCGTTTTACGACGACATGACGGCGCACAACCTCGCCGACAACGTCATGCTGATGACCTGGTCAGAGTTTGGCCGCCGTCCCAACGAGAACGCCTCGCGCGGCACCGATCACGGCACGGCCTCTGTGCAGATGCTCGTCGGCAACCCTGTGCACGGCGGCGTCTACGGCGAGCAGCCATCGCTGACGGACCTGGACAGCGCCGGCAACATGAAGTTCAAGGTGGACTTCCGCGCCGTCTATGCGACGATCCTCGACAAGTGGCTCAACGCCGACTCGAAGGCGATTCTCGGCGGCCAGTTCGAGAACATCGGTTTTCTCGGCTAGGCCGGCCAGGTAAGTACGGGCAGAGGGACGAAGTGATGACCTCGCCCCTCTGCCATGTATTTTGGCTGTCCCCCTTACCTCTACTTATCTGGGGTATCCCTGCAAATCTGCGTCTGTGGGTGCGTTCAAAAAATAAATAGGCAAGCAAGCGTGGGAAGAAAGGCAGACAGCTCACAATGCTCGGATTGAATTATAAAAAGAAGCTTCAGGCGGTAGCGCTTCTATTGACGATCACGGCGGTCGTTTATGCCAAGATCACCGGTCCGGAGCCGGGCTATACGAACGCGCCGAATGACATCGGCAGTTGTGTTTTTTGTCACGACACCTTTCATACAGAGAACGTCGGGTCGGGAACCATCACGGTCGCGGGCGGCCCCATCAACGGCGTCTACGAGCCCGGCCAGCAATACACGCTGACGGTCACCGTCTCGCAGTCGCAGCCGCGCCGCCAACGATTCGGTTTTCAGATGACGGCGCTCGACGGATCGAACCACCGCGCCGGCACGCTGGCCGCGCTCAGCGGTGATGCGCAGGTGCTTTCCGAAACCGGCTTCGGCGGTCGCCAGTACATCGAGCATACCGAACCGGGAACCTTGCCGAATGCCCAGAACAGCCGCGTCTGGCAGGTGCGCTGGACCGCGCCGGACACCGATGTGGGCACGGTGGCTTTCTACATTGCCGGCAACGCCGCGAACGGTGATGGCACCAACCAAAACGATTACATCTATACGAGCAAGTTCTTCGCCGATTCGCCGACCAGTCATGTGACGCTGGCGCTTACGACGCAGCTCAATGAGCAGGCGCTTGAGCCGGGCGCGCATGTCCGCATTGATTGGGTGACGACCGGCGCGGCGAACATTGATAACATCGAGGTGCGCTATTCGACGGATGACGGCGCGACCTTCCCGATCAGCCAACAAGTCTTCTTCACAACAGACGGCAGCGCCGCCGGCTTTGATTGGACGGTGCCGAATGTTCGCGCCACGGCGGCGCGCTTGCGCATCAGCGTCGGTACGAAATCCGGCGCGCCGGTCGCCAACACCATCAGCGCGCCTTTCACGATCAACGGCGCCGGCCCGCCGCTGCCGATGATCGCCAGCGCCACTGTGCAAGGCAAGAAACTGTTCATCAGCGGCCAGAACTTCGGGGATGGCGCGGCGCTGTTTATGTGCGACACCTGCGCGCAGCCTGCAAACGACGGCAGCAAGGTCAAGAAGACGTTTAACGACGACACCACCCCGGCGACCTTGCTGGTCTCGAACAAAGGCGGCAAGAGCATCGCTTCAGGTCAGACCGTCAACTTGCAGGTCAAGAATCCCGACGGCTCGCTGTCGAACACCTTCACCTTCACACGACCCTAGCGATGAGGCAGGAAGCAGGAAGCAGGAAGCAGGAGGCAGTACGAAACAGCGAAGGCAGCAGGCGGCGGAATTCATTGGCCTGCTGCCTTCTGTATTTATCCGAATGTCCCGGCCTGCTTCCTGCTTCCTGCCTCCTGCTTCCTGCTTATTGCCTCCTTGATTTGCAATCCCCGTCGCCGCCTCCCTATAATCCCACAAGCAAGCGGGTCACGTTCGCAAGGAGGCCGCCCGATGAGTCATATCACCGAAAGCAACCCGAAGAAGATCACCGCTCCGCAGCTTCGTGCCCGCAAAGGCGGCGCGCCGATTGTCGCGTTGACGGCTTACGATTACCCAACGGCGCGGCTGGTTGACGAGGCGGGGTTCGACTTCATCCTTGTCGGCGACAGCCTGGCGCAGACCGTACTCGGCTACGACACGACGCTGCCGGTTACGCTCGACGAGATGTTACACGCGACGCGAGCGGTGCGGCGTGGTGTGCGGCGCGCCCTGATCGTCGGTGATATGCCGTTCGGCACCTATCAAGATCACCCGGCGAGCGCCGTCCAGGCGGCCATTCGTTTCATCAAAGAAGGCGGCGCCGAAGCCGTCAAAGTCGAAGGCGGCGCGCGGCGCGTTGAGGTCGTCGAAGCCATCGTCAATGCCGAGGTGCCGGTCATGGGTCACATCGGGCTGACGCCGCAATCGGTCTTGCGCATGGGCGGCTACCGCGTGCAAGGCAAGACCATCGAAGCGGCGCGCCAGTTGATCGAAGACGCGCTGGCGCTCGAACGGGCCGGTGTCTTCGCCATTGTTCTGGAAGGCATCCCGGCAGAAATCTCGCGGCTGATCACCGACCGTGTGCATGTGCCGACCATCGGCATCGGCGCGGGGCTGGAATGCGACGGCCAGATTCTTGTCTTCAGCGACCTCGTCGGCCTGACCTTTGGCCACACCGCCAAGTTCGTTCGCCAGTACGCCGACCTGCGAGCCGTCATCACCGATGCGCTGAAACGCTATGCCGATGACGTCACGGCGCGGCGCTTCCCGGCTGACCCGGAGAGTTACCGTCTGCCGGAAGGCGTGGTCGTCGAGATCACCGACGAAGAGACCTATTCGATGCCGCCGCTCGGCCCGATCAATTGAGGGTGACAAGTGACAAGTGACAAGAGCGTGTCGGCATTGCTGCGACGCTCTCCCACTCATCACTCATCACTTCTTGTCACTTGTCACTTGTCACTATCCTATGGAAGTCATCAACCGCATACCTCGAATGATGTCGGTGGCGCGTGACATGCGCGCCGAAGGCAGCCGCGTCGGCCTGGTGCCGACGATGGGGTCGCTGCACGAAGGCCACCTGTCGCTGATGGCGCGCGCCCGCGAGATGTGCGACATCGTCGTCGCCTCGGTCTTCGTCAACCCGGCGCAGTTCGGCCCCTCGGAAGACTTCGAGCGTTACCCGCGCGACCTGGCGCGCGACGCCGAGCTGGCCTTTGCCAAAGGCGTGGACTTTATCTTCGCGCCGTCGCCGGAAGAGATGTATCCGTCGGGCTTTGTCACTTATGTTACGGTCGAAGGGTTGAGCGAAAGGCTCGAAGGCGCGAGCCGCCCCGGCCATTTTCGCGGCGTGACCACGGTGGTGAATAAATTATTCAACGTCGTGCAGCCGAACTTCGGCTTCTTCGGGCGCAAGGACGCACAGCAGGTCATCATCATCAAGCGTATGGTGCGTGACCTGGGCGTAGATGTCGAAATCGTCGTCGGGCCGGTGGTGCGCGAAGAAGATGGGCTGGCCCTGTCGTCGCGCAACGTTTACCTGACGACCGAGCAGCGTCGTGCGGCGATTGTTCTGCGCCGCGCCCTGGAAAAAGCCCGCACGCTCTACAACGGCGGCGAGCAGGAGGCCGGGCGATTGCAGGCCGCCATCCGCGCCGTGGTCGAAGCCGAACCGCTGGCGCGGCTCGATTACGTCGCCCTCACCGATACACGGCGGCTCGACCCGGTCGAAGTCATATCGGGCGACCGGCCGACGCTCATCTCGATGGCGGTTTACTTCGGCAAAACGCGGTTGATTGATAACATCGTGCTGAATGGCGAGCTGTAACGCAGGTCACTCATTGCGCCCCGCGGGCAGCTCGATGATGAAACGAGCGCCGCGCGGCTGGTGGTCTTCGACCCAGATGCGGCCTTTGTGGTCGGCGATGATGTGGCTGACGATGGCCAGCCCCAGACCTGTGCCCCGGCTGCGCGTCGAAAATTTCGGCAGGAATAACTTGTCGCGGTCACGCGCTTGAATGCCATGCCCGGTGTCGGCGACGGTCAGGCGCACCGCATCAGCCGGCCGCAGCATCCGGGTTTCAATCTCGATTCGCTTTTCCCCTGTCAGGTTGGCCGAACCGTTGCCGTTGCCATTGCTGTCAGCCGTCAACGCCTCGATGGCGTTATCGATCAGATTCACCAGCACACGCTGCATCTGCTCCGCATCAATCCACAGTGGCGGCAGTGCCTCATCCAGCTTACAGCTCACGCGGACATCGTCCAGCCGGTCGTCGTAGAGGCTGACGGCGTCGCGCACCACATCGTTTAATGAGGCTTCGGCGGGACGCGATTCGGGCAGCCGGGCGAAGCGCGAAAACTCTTCGACCATGCGCTGCAAGGCGGCGACTTCGCGGACGATGATGGCCGTGCCTTCGTGGACGACGGCGCCGAAATGCGTTTCAGTTTGCAGCCGCTCGTTGCGCGTGTAGTTTCGCAGGATGCGCTGCGCCGAGAGCTGAATGGGCGTCAGCGGGTTCTTGATCTCGTGCGCCATGCGGCGCGCGACTTCGCTCCAGGCGGCGGCGCGCTCGGCTTGAATTAAATCGGTCAGGTCTTCGATGACGACGACCCAGCCGGCAATCGGCCCTTCGGCGCTGCGCAGCATGATGGCGGTTGTCGCCGTGTGCAGGGCGCTGCCGTCGGCGCGCTTGAACTCGATCTCGGCATGCGCCGTGTCCGAGCGGCGGGCGCGGCGGCAGAGCGCCGCCAGCTCTTTGCCCTGCTGCCCGCCGATCATGCGGTTGAGCGGCGTCGAGATGGCCGGCTTATCTTCCAACCCGAGAATCGCGAGCGCCGCGGCGTTGATCGTCGCAATCCCCATCACCGCGTCGGTCGAAATCACGCCCGTCGAAAGCGATTCCAAGACGGTTTCGATATAAACGCGGCGGTCGTCGAGAGCGAGATTGGTGCGCCGCAAATCTTCGGCGGCCCGCTCCAGGCGCTCGCGGTTCTCGGCGAGCTGTGCCGACATCTGATTGAATGAGCGAACCAGCGCGGCCAGCTCATCGTCGGCCAGCACGTCAACCTTGTGAGAGAAATCACCGTGGGCAACGCGGTCTGTGGCTTCGGCGAGCGCCTGTATGGGCACCGTGATATTGCGCGCGACGTAG
Organism: Blastocatellia bacterium; assembly: GCA_035275065.1. Classification (NCBI taxonomy): domain Bacteria; kingdom Pseudomonadati; phylum Acidobacteriota; class Blastocatellia; species Blastocatellia bacterium. The sequence continues at coordinate 195,385 of DATENM010000153.1, read as the reverse complement.
AGCGCCAGCCAGCTTGCGGCAAAGATCAGCAGCAGGGTGACGACGCTCAGTTGCAGGACATAGATCGTCTTGATGCGCTTGATCTTGTCTTTGAGGAGATGAAACTGCCGGTGCTGCTCGTTGATGTTGGCGACGCGCGCCGTCAGCTCAGGCGGGAACTGGCGGGCGATGACTAGCAGGCGCGGCTGCCGCGCCAGGTCGCTGACGCGGACGCCGGCGATGACATAGATAACCGAGGGGCTTTCACCGTCATCGCTGCCGGTGAAGGGCGCGGCATCCGTGAGCGCGTGTTGTTCAGCGGCGGTGAGCGTTTCTTCGATGTCAGGCTCGATTGGTTTATCGCCGGCCTCTGCCGTCATGCGGTCACTGCCGGCAACCACGCGGGCGAGCGCGATGTTGTACTCGCTCATCTCCTGGCGCAACAACGCCTGAAAGTCTGGGCTCTTGAAGTCCTGGCGTGAGGTCAGCGACAGGCTGCGCGCGATAGCCCGACAGATACTGGCCAGCTCGGCTTCTTCTTTCTTGAAGTATTCGCCTTCGATGGTGTGCGCATCTTCGACGATCTGCCGCGCCGGCTCGCCGAACCAGCGGTCGAGGCTGCGGTTGAGCAGGCCAAAGGCGAAGAAGAAGAGCAGCAGCGCCGGCAGCAGCGACAGCCCGATGCTGTAAGCCACGAGCCGCGTCTTGAACTTCGAGCCCAATCGCCCGGCGCGGCGCTCGCGCACCAGCTTGATGATGTTGCGCAGCAGGACGAACAGCACCGTGACGAAGGCGAGGAAGTTGAGCGTCGAGAGCCCATAAAGCAACAGCGTTTCGGTGGCGGTGTCGGGCGTGATGAAGGGCTTGAGGTTGAAGCCCGACTGCGCGACCAGCGACAGCATCAGCAACAGGCCGATGACCGACAGAAAGATAATTGTCGCCTTGCGCCGTCGAGGTGGCGGTGTGTCTGGGCTCTGGTTGTCGCGCGGTTGTGACAATAGACTGCTCTCTCAGGGTGTTGATTCACCTCTCGCACCCGAATTGTATCAAAGCTGCCAATCCGGCGCACAGCCGCCGAGTCGAGACTGACCCACCTTGCTCGCGCGGCGCGCGGTTCCTATAATCTTCAGGTTCATCACCGGCTGATATTGGAGACCGTATGCCCATCACTCGCACGGACGTTGAGAAGATCGCCGAGCTTGCACGGCTTGATCTCACTAAAGACGAAGCCGACTCGTTCACCGACCAGTTGAGCGCCATCCTCGGTTATATCGATCAGCTCAATGAGCTGGATACCGCCGACGTGTCGCCGATGTCGCACTGCGCGGCCGCTGAAGATGACACAGGGCACGCGCTGCGCGACGATGTCGTGCGTCCCAGCCTTGGCCAACAGGCCGCCACCGCCGCCGCGCCCGACGCCGAAGCCGGTTACTTCAAAGTCCCGAAGGTTATTGGGCAATAACAAAGGACACACTGTGGAAATCAGGGAGCTGACCATTAGATCGCTCAAAGCGGGGATCGCCGCGCGCGAAGTATCCGCCGTCGCCGTCTGCCGCGCCGCGCTTGAGCGGATCGAGAAATTATCTGCGCTCAACGCTTTTGTTACGGTGATTGCCGAGGCGGCGCTCGAACGGGCGGCGCACATTGACGATCTGGCACAAAGGGGCGACACGCTGCCGCCGCTTGCCGGGACGGTCGTTGGCATCAAAGATAACATGGTGATGCGCGACGTTCGCACCACCGCAGGCTCGCGCATCCTGTTCGACTACAAGCCGCCTTACACGGCGACCGTCATTGAGCGGCTCGAACGGGCCGGCGCGATCATCGTCGGCAAGACCAACCTCGACGAGTTTGCGATGGGCTCGTCAACCGAGAACTCGGCGCACGGCGCGGTCAAGAACCCGTGGAATACCGATTACGTTCCCGGCGGCTCGTCGGGCGGCTCGGCGGTGGCGGTGGCCACAGGCATGGCGATGGCGGCGCTCGGCTCGGATACCGGCGGCTCGATTCGCCAGCCGGCAAGTCTTACGGGCGTCGTCGGCATGAAGCCGACTTATGGGCGGGTGTCGCGCTATGGCTTGATCGCCTTCGGCTCGTCGCTCGATCAAATCGGCCCGTTCGCCAACCGCGTCGAAGACGTTGCCGAGGTGTTGAATGTGATCGCCGGCCATGACGCCAATGATTCGACTTCGGCAAATCAGCCGGCAGCGGATTACGTCGCGGCGCTTGCGGGTGAGGTGCGCGGCCTGCGCGTCGGCGTGCCGCGCGAATATTATGGCGAAGGACTGAACGCAGAGGTGCGCTCGCAGGTCGAAGCGGCAATTGAAAAACTGAGAGCGTTGGGCGCAGAGATCGTTGACGTGAGCCTGCCGCACACGAAATACGCCGTGCCGGTTTACTACCTGATCGCCACGGCGGAGGCCAGCTCGAATCTGGCGCGATTCGACGGCGTGCGCTACGGCTTTCGCGCCGAAGATGCCGCAACCCTCAAGCAGATGTACAGCCGCACGCGCGACCAGGGATTCGGCGCCGAAGTGAAGCGGCGCATCATGCTCGGCACCTATGCGCTCTCCGCCGGTTACTACGATGCCTATTATGGCAAGGCGCAAAAAGTCCGCTCGCTGATCGAGCGCGACTTCCGCAACGCCTTTGCGGCGTGCGACGTGATTGCGACGCCGACCGCGCCGACGCCGGCCTTCAAGTTGGGCGAGAAGGCCGACGACCCGCTGGCCATGTATTTGTCGGACATCTTCACGATCACCGCGAATCTGGCGGGCGTGCCGGGCATCAGCCTGCCGTGCGGTTTATCAAGCGAGGGCCTGCCCATCGGCGTGCAGTTGATCGGTCGCCACTTCGACGAAGCCCGCCTGCTATGCGCCGCGTATCACCTGGAACACGCTCTGGGAGTCCATCTCAAGCTGCAACTCTAGCAAAGAAAATAAAGAACAGTTTAACGATGCAAGCCTCCGATGGCAGCGAGTTAAATCCCGCCGCGTGCGGTGACGTAGAGCGCATAGGGGATAAGCCCCACACAAACGGCTGCGACGACCGGAGCCGCGCCGATTCTCTTTAAGGCCTTGACGACCGGGTTACGTTTCCTGGCTGACAGGATGTCCCCGTAGGCGATTGTTTCTGTACAGCCATCAAAAAACTCCATGCGCCGATGCATAAGGCAGATGCTGTCGTTATCTAATTTCACCACCTTTCCACTGACCGTAGCTCCCCCCTTTAACCCGATAATGACGACCTCCTTGTTCTGTTGCGCGTCGATGAGGAGTGAGACCATCTGCTTGTAACTCATGTCTTGTTTGGCTGGTTTGTCACCTGCAAAGCTCGGACTAACATCCAGGCAGAGCATGACGAAGAGCAGAGAATAGCCAATCAGCTTACCTTTCATAAGAGTTCCTCCTTTGCTGTGAAACGGAAAGACCATTAGCGGAACGTCACGCCGACGCGGAAGGTGAACAGGTGGGGGCTGTCGCTTGAGAAGATGTGGTCGCGCACTTCGAAGCGCAGGCCGACATGATCTTTCGGCCAGTATTGAATGCCGCCGCCGAAGTTGCCGCCGCCCGCCGCCGAGCTGCCGCGGAAGGCCGCCGACGCGCCGCCGGTCACAAACGGCGCGACCTTGCCGGCATTGTTGAAGTGATAGGCCAGATTCACTGAACCGATGCCGATGCCGTCGCCGATGCTGTTAGACGAAGAAAGGTAGCCGATCTCGCCGCCGATGCCGAGGCCGCGATAGAACAGCCTCTCGCCGCCGCCGCCGGCGGTAAATCGGGCTCCCGAATCGGACCCGGTGTTGCCACCGACGCCGGCGAAGGCATAGCCCCAGCCGCGACGCTCGCCCTGCGACTGGCCGAAGGCCGCCGCCGGGATCGCAGTCATTAGCAGAATGATGACGAATAGCTCACGCATGATTTGCTCCTTATGTGTTTGACGTTACAACTGAACCCGCGACGCTTTCTTGAGCCGCGAATCATCGCTGATCCATAGGCAATGCGGGTGCCACAGCCCCAGCGTCAAAAATGAAGAGTTTTTGAGGCTTTTGAAGTAATTGTACCGCCGGGCGCAGCCTTTCCGTAGCACGTGGATGAAGAATCTGGCAGCCGGAACCGGCGCGCGCCATCGGGAAACCTGCCTTTGAGCGTTCCAGCTGGCGCGCCGATAATTTTGACACTTCGATCCGGCTGATGTACTAATAAGACAATGGCCAAAAGCCATGACCGAAGGCCGCAAGTGGACACGACCAGCAGATGAATTGCGGAGATTGAGTCCCAAACCGTGCCACCGCTCACAATCCGAACGACAACCACCTGAACCGGACGCGCGTCCGCGACATCGCCCGTTTGACTGACGAATTCATCGGTGGCCGGGCAGATCACTAATGGGGAGCAGAGGAAAATGACAAGCGATTCTGGAGTGAGGGTTTCGATCTGGATGGCGACGGCGGAAGTGCCTGCGCGGCCTCCGCTCACCGAAAACATCCATGCGGATATCTGCATCGTCGGCGCCGGCATCGCCGGCATGACGACCGCTTACCTGTTAGCGCGCGAAGGCCGCGCCGTCGTCGTTCTCGATGATGGACGCATCGGCGGCGGCATGACTGAGCGCACCACGGCGCACCTCTCTAACGCCATTGACGACCGCTATTTCGAAATCGAGCGCCTGCATGGAGAAAAGGGGGCGCGGCTCGCCGCCGATAGTCACACGGCGGCCATTGATCGTATCGAAGCCATCGTCGCGGAGGAGGGAATCGAATGTGATTTCGAGCGGCTTAATGGCTACCTGTTTGTCCCGCCCGGCGAATCGAAAGAGGTGCTGGAACGTGAGCTGAAAGCCGCGCATCGCGCCGGGTTGGTCGAGGTCGAGCAGGTGGCGCGCGCCCCGCTTGACGCTTTCGATACCGGCATCTGCTTGCGTTTTCCACGGCAAGCGCAATTCCACCCCTTAAAGTATCTGGCCGGCCTGGCCCGCGCGATTGAGCGGAACGGCGGACGCCTGTTCACTCAAACTCATGCGAGCCGCATGGAAGGCGGCGCGCAGGCGCGAGTCGAAACCAGCGATGGCTATGTCGTCACCGCCGAAGCGATTGTTATTGCGACAAACACCCCGATCAACGATCTGGTGACGATTCACACCAAGCAGGCCCCGTATACCACTTACGTCATCGGCGTGCGCGTGGCGCGCGGCTCGGTCACACGGGCGCTCTACTGGGACACGCTCGACCCCTATCACTACGTCAGAGTGCAGAGCCTTGACGGCGGGGATGGCAATAGTGATGACATCCTCATCGTCGGCGGCGAAGACCACAAGAGCGGACAGGCGGACGATGGCGACCAGCGGCTCGCGCGACTCGAAGCCTGGGCGCGCGAACGCTTCCCTGATGTGGGAGAGGTCGTTTTTCGCTGGTCGGGTCAGGTGATGGAGCCTGTGGATGGCGTCGCCTTCATCGGCCGCAACCCCGGCGACCCGCGCAACGTCTATATCGCCACCGGCGATTCAGGCATGGGAATGACGCATGGCACGATTGCCGGCATGCTGATCACCGATCTGATTATGGGGCGGGACTCTGAGTGGGCGACGCTTTACGATCCTTCGCGCAAGACGCTCGGCGCGGCGCTTGAATTCGCTAAAGAGAATGTCAACGTCGCCGCACAGTACGTCGAGGACTATTTGAGCGGCGGCGACCTCGGCACCGACGAAGCCGTTGCCGTAGGCGAAGGCGCGATCATCCGCCGCGGCCTTAAGAAGGTCGCGGCCTACCGCGACGAGCAAGGGGTGTTACATGAGCGTTCAGCCGTGTGCCCACACCTCGGCTGCATCGTCGCTTGGAACGGCTTGGAAAAGACCTGGGATTGTCCGTGTCATGGCTCGCGCTATGACCGTTACGGGCGGGTGATCAACGGGCCGGCAAACCGCGACCTTGAGCGCGTCGAAGACTGATGTGGCAATGGCGGCGGCGCTCAGCCGCCATTGCCACTATCTGGCCGCCGAGCGCGCCGCCGCTTTATCCACGACGACGCGGTGATCGAGATTGGCCACGCGCCAGCCTGTCGCAAAGACCATGCGGGCGATGTGCTCCATCTTCTCGAAGTCAATCTTGTCGACGTCGTCGGTCGTGCGATGATAGTCGCGGTGCAGTCCGGTGAAATAAAAAATCACCGGCACGCCATGCTTGGCGTAGTTGTAATGATCCGAGCGGTAATAGAGTCGCTCCGGGTGCTTCTCGTCGTTGTAGCGATAATCGAATTTGAGGTGCGCCATCTCGTTGTCGGTCGCCTCGCTCAGCCTGTGCAGCTCACTCGACAACTTGTCCGAGCCGATCAAATAAACCGTGTCTTTATCTGAAAGCTCGCGGTCACGCGGGTCTGTGTCGCCGTCGGGTTTGGTGCGACCAATCATGTCTATATTGAAGTCGGCGACCAGTTGCGCCATCGGGATGACCGGCGCGTAATCCGTATTATATTCCGAGCCGAACAGCCCCAGCTCTTCACCTGTGTGGAAGATGATGAGGATGCTGCGCCGCGGGCGCGGGCCAACGGTGAACGCTTGAGCAATCTCTAAGACCGAGACCGTGCCTGAGCCGTCATCGTCGGCGCCGTTGTAGACTTCACCGTTGTCCGTCGTCTTTAAATGGTCGTAGTGGGCGCTGAAGACAACGTATTCGTCTTTCAGCTTCGGGTCAGCGCCTTCGAGGATGCCGACGACGTTCTGTGCCGGCGGCGCTTCTTTAACCGTGGCCTTCAGCTTGACATCCGTATGCGCCGGCACGGCCATCGGCGGCGCCGCCTTGCCCGACGGCTGCAAGTAAGATGGCTCTTTGCCCATCGCTTTGGCGATGGCGTTGATCAGCAGCGGCCCGGCGGCAATCGATGGAAAGGGTTTGCCCTCGGCCGTCGGCAGCGGCGGCAGGCCAAGCTGGTCGGGGTGACCCAGAAAGGCTTTCATCTGGTTCCACTCGGCGATCATCGGCTTTGGCAGGATGCCGATTGCGCCAATTGCGCCATGGGCCATGGCGGCGCGCTCGCCTTTTTCTTCGTCGCTGATCGTCACGCCGTTGAGGGCTTCGGGCATGTCTTCGGCAATCAGCACGACGATCTTGCCTTTGACGTCGAGGCCGGCGTAATCGTCATGCTTATTCTCCGGCGACGAGATGCCATAGCCAACAAAGACCAGATCGCCCGCGATGCTGGCGTCAACCGCCGGCGACATGAGGAAGTCATCGCCAAGCTTCAGTTCCATCGTCTGCCCCGGCGCGGTGAAGGTGACACGACTTGCCGGGTCGCCGCTGCGATAGCTTAACGGCACCTTCTGAAAGTAAGAGCCATCGCGCGCGCCGCCGCGATAACCGAACGATTCGAGCTGCGAGGCGAGATAGCGCGCCGCGATGCGGTTGCCGGGGCTGAGCGTGAAGCGCCCGCCTAGCTCATCGGAGGCAAGAAAGCTCAAATGCTTTTTCAGGTCGCGGGCCGTGATGCTGTTCAGTTCTTCGCGCGACGGCAGCGGCAGGCTCGCCGCGGCCACCGCGACGGCCAGCCACACCGCAAGCAGCGTTGCCGTCAACGCGCGTTTCAATGAATCATTCGCTCTCATGAATTATCCTTCGACGGTTGGTCTACTCGGGGCACACGGAGCAGGCGCACATCTTCGCCTCCCTCTAATGTCGGGCTTACGTTTCAGCCAGCGGGCCGACAACCACTGTCGTCAGGTGTTCGGGGTCGATGTAGGCGCGCGCCACGCGCCAGACGTCTTCAACCGTGACGGCGCGAATCAGTTGCGGATAGCGTTCGAGATAATCGAACCCCAGGCCGTAGGTTTCGGCGTCGGCAAGAAAGTCGGCAATCTGCAAGCTCTTTTGAAAGTGGAAGACAAAACTGCCGGTGAGATAATCCGCCGCCAGCTCGACTTCTTCGCTCGTCACCGGCTCTTTGACGATGCGCTCGATCTCGTTGCGCAGGCCGGCCAGCGCCAGTTGCAAGTTGTCGGGCGAGGTGCCGATGTAGGCGACGAAGCGGCCCGGATCAAGGCCGGCGCTCGACGTGATGTTGCTGTAAGTCGTATAGGCCAGGCCCATCTCATCGCGCAGGATGCGCGGGATGCGCGAGGTGAAGCCGGGGCTTGACCCTAAGATCGTGTCCAGCACCAGCAGCGTATAGTAATCCGGGTTACGCCGCTCGATGCCGCCGTGGCCGATGAAGATGTTGACCTGTTCCTTGGGCACGGCGATGAATCGCTCGATGGCCTGATGCTGGCGCGCGGGCTTTTCGACCGCGGGCAGGGCCAGCGCCCCCGACGCCGGCCACGCGCCGAAGGCGGCTTCGACCTGGGCCAGCACCGCGGCTTTATCGATGTCGCCGACGATGGCGAGCAGCGTATTGTTCGGCGTGTAGAAGCGGTGATAAAACGCCGCCATGTCGCCGCGCGTCAGGTTCTTGACCGTCGCCTCGTGGCCGACCGCCGGGCGGTGCTGCGGCGTGCCGCTGAAGACGATGTCGTTGAAGATGTCGGAAGCCAGCGTGCGCGGCAGGTCCAGGCGGCTCTTGAGCTGTGCCAGCCGCCGTGCGCGTTGCTGTTGCACCTTGTCTTCGGGAAAGGTCGCGTTCATCAACAGGTCGGCGGTGATCTCCAGGCCGAGCCCGAGGTCTTGTGACAGAAACATCGCGACGACCCCGCTCTCCTGATAATCGCCATAGGTGCCGAGCTTGCCGCCGACGGCTTCGATGGTTTCGGCGATCTGCCGGGCGCTGCGCGTCGTCGTGCCTTCATCGATCATCTCGCCGACAAGCGATGCCAGGCCCGCCTGCTCGTCCGTTTCATAGCGCGAGCCGGCGGCGACGACCGCCTTGATGGCGACCGCGGGCGTCGCATGATTTTCAGACAGCAAGACGACGAGCCCGTTGGCCAGCTCCAGGCGCTCGACGTCGAGGCGCGGTCGCGTCGCGGACTGTGTGCTAGTCGGCGGCAATCGCTTGCTCCTTTGCCGGATCAACCATGTAGCCGACCGTGCGGTTGTCTGCGGTGAAATAGTGGCTGGCGACGCGCATCACGTCTTCGGCGGTGACGGCGCGGATACGCGCAATCAGCGTGTCCAGGTAACGATAGCCGCGCTCGTCTTCCGGGATGCGCTCGTCGCTGGCGATGGTCTCGTACTGGCCCAACAGCATGGCCTGTTGCAAGGGCTCTTCGTGGCTCATGACGAGATCGGCCTCGATCTGCCGCCGCGCTTTCTCTAGCTCGGCTTCAGCGGCGGGCTCACGTTTGAGCCGATCCAGCTCGTCATAGATCGCGCCTTCGACATCACTGAGCGCGAAGCCGGGCTTCAGCTCGGCCTTGAAATAAAAGAGCGCGGGGTCAATGTGATCGTGAAAGTTGGCGCTCGCCGAAGTCACCGATTGATCACCTTCGACCAGCCGCTGATAAAGCCGCGACGACCTGCCGGTTGATAGCATCGCTTCGACGACTTGCATGACGTAAGCGTCTGAGTGAGCGACCGGCGGCGCGTGGTAAGCGATAAGCAGGCGCTCGACGGGCGTCGCTTTCTTGACGACGACGCGCTTCTCGCCGCGCTGCGGCGGCTCGTGAATGCGCAGCGCTTGCGCCTCAGGCCCGGCGGGGATCGCCGCGAACAACTCTTCGATGCGCGCCCGCGCGGCTTCGCTGTTGAAGTCGCCGACGATGACCAGCGTGGCGTTACGCGGATGATACCACTTGTCGTAATACGCCTTCATGTCGGCTCCTGTGGCCGCTTCCAGGTCATCGAGCCAGCCGACCGTCGGCCAGTGGTAAGGATGCTGGCGGAAGGCTGTGGCCCAGACTTCGTTTTCCAGCACCTCCCAGGGCCCGTCCAGGCCGATGCGCAATTCTTCTTCGACTACCTGTTTTTCGGAGGCGAACTCTTCTTCGGCAAAGCTGGTGTTGCGCATGCGGTCGGCTTCGATTTCCAGCGCCGTCTGCCAGCGGTCGGCGGCAAAGGTGAAGAAATAAGCGGTGAAGTCGAGCCAGGTGAAGGCATTGTTGGCGCCGCCGTTCTTGAGCGTCAGCAGATCGATCTCGCCCTTGGCGTACTTCTCCGTGCCTTTGAAAAGCATGTGCTCAAGAAAATGCGACTTGCCGGTCTGTCCCAGCTCTTCGTTGCGCGAGCCGACGCGATACCAGATGATCGTCGCGACCACAGGCTTGTCGTGCTGCTCTTTGGTGATGACCGTGAGACCGTTCGCGAGGGTCATCTTCTGCACGCCGCGGGTCAGAAACGATTCGTCCGGGGTTGCTGTCGGGGCGGCCTGGTCAGGCGGTGTGATCAATGAAGTCATAAAAATGAATAGCAATCGCGAATGAAAATATCAATGCGCTCTTCGACATCCTCGCGTCCGCACCTCGCAACAAAAAATTGTAGAGGCCGCCAAACGGCAGTGTCAAACGCATCGGCGGTAAGGCGCGCTAAGGCGGGCTGCCATAAAAAGCAAAAAAGCCCCGGTTGCCGTAACAACCGGGGCTCTGGAGTGAATTCGCGCTGCGATACAAACAGCTCAGAATTTGAATCGCAACTGGAACTCGATCAGGCGTCCGCCGGGATCGTTCGTTCCCGACACCGTCGGATCGCGGTAAGCGGCGCGCGTCTGGCCGAACTGGTCAGAGTTGACCGAGACGATGTGCCGCGGGTCATTGGTGCTGCCGAGGTCGCCGATGAAGAAGTTCGGGCGGTTGAAGGCGTTGAGGAACTGCACGCGGCCTTCGAAGCTCGTCTTCTCGGTGACGTGGATGCGCTTGACGATGTTGAGGTCAAAGCGCGCCGTCATCGGCCCGTAAAGGATGAGGCGGTCGCCGAGCTCGCCGGGCGTCGTCGGCGGCCCGAGGTAGGGCGCGTTCGGGTCGAGGTCTTTCAGCGTCTTGCCGCCGAGCTCGAACGCCGCCAGCGTGTTGTCGATCAGCGCTTGCGGCAGCCAGTAGACCACTCCGCGGCCAGTCACAGGGTTGGTCGTCTTGCGAATCTTGACCATGTCCTGTAGCTGTTTGAGCGAAATATTGTGCAGCACGAGGCCGGCGTCAGGCGTGTTGCCGGCAACGCTCTGGTCATAGGTGTAGCGACCGCTTTGCAGCAGCGTCGAAGGCCCGGACTGCACGGTGGCGACGCCGCCGAACTGCCAGCCTTCGAGCAGGCGACCGAGGACAGGGTTGTTGGTCGCCAGGAAGGGCTTGCCCGGCCCGACCGGCAATTCGTAAATCCAGTCAACCTTGAACGAGTGACGAATGTCCCACGGCGAGGCGGCTTTGTCTAGCCCCTGGTCGCGCAGCGTTCGCGGATTGCTGAAGACGGTCGCAGAGCTGCTGTAGGAATTCGACAGCGCTTTGGCGTACTGATAGCTGGCTTGCACCAGCAGGCCGGCGGACAGCCGCCGCCGCAGCTCGATTTGCAGCGCGTTGAAGGTCGTGTTGATGCCGTTGGTCATCACGAAAGCGCCGGCGGTCGTCTGCGGGTTGACGATGAAGAAGTTCGACACCCGCTGGCCGTTCGCCAACGTCGTGAAGGGAATCAACGAGGCGTTCATCAGGTTGGTCATGCGCGACGCCGTCGAGGCAATGTCGTTGGCCAGGTTGCCGGCCTGCCCCTGGAGCAAGCGGATCGTCGTCGTCTGGTCGGTTGACGAGCCGATGGCGGTCGTGATCAGCGGCACGTTGACCTGGCCCGGCAGCCCCGTGTTGCCATAGTTGCAGGTGCCGGAAACGTAGCTCTTCAGCGGGCCTTTTTCGAGAATCACACAGCCCGGGTTCGCCTTGGCGAAAATCGCCAGGTTGTTCTGCGCGGCCTTGAACTGGTCGAGGAAACCATTCTCGAAAATGTTGACCTCGTTGTAGTCCATCTGCCGCCACAGGTGCGTGCCGTGCGTGCCGACGTAGCGCACCTCGACCGCCGTCGCTTTGTCCAGCTCGCGCTGGAGGCCGAACGTCCACGACTGCGTGTAGCCGGGCCTGAGGCCGGGGTCGAAGTCGTTGGCGCTGGTGCCGCTGAAGGCACCCGGTATCAGCGGGAAGCGGCTGGTGTCGGCGGGCGGCTGGCGGATCGGGAAGTTGCCGTTGCGGAAGAGCACGCCGCCCGCGGTGAAGATGTCGGGCGAGATCGACGGGCTGACGTCGAGCGTGATCTTCGGCCCGTCGTTGGAGCCGAACATCGCCTCGTAGGCGTTGAAGCCTTCGCGCGTGTAGGCGATTGAATAGCCGCCGCGCAAGACGGTTCTGCCGTTCTGGCCGAAGAGCTTGCCGAGCAGCCCGCTTCTCGACTCAGGACTCCAGGCCACGCCGACCGATGGCGCGAAGTCCTTGTGGCGAGTGACGAAGGCCTTCTCTTGCGGCTCAAGCAAGCGGAAGGCGGTCGGCTTGCCGGTGAAGACGCCCGGCTTAAAGAGGTTGCCGTCGCCGGAAACGCCGAAGATGCCTTCGATGCCGACCCGCGTATAGACGTGATTGTCGTTGAGCGGCGACGGATCGATCTCCCAGCGCAGGCCATAGTTCAGCGTCAGGTTCGGCCTCAGCTTCCACGAATCCTGCGCATAGATCGCGTACTCTTGCTGGTGGCTGTACTCGTTGAGCGGTTTGAAATCAAAGCTCTGGCCGTCGAACGAGGCCGAGCGATTGATCGAGCTGACGCGCCCGGTCAGCACGGCGTAGAGCGTGCCGGCCAGCGTCCGCTGCGCCGAGGTCGAGCCGGGGAAGTTGGCCGTCGTGAAGATCGAGGTCGAGCCCGTATTGACCGGGTCGCCCGACGCCAGGCCGAGGTTGATGCGCGGGATGACCTGCGTGTCGACGCCCTGGTTGAAGGCGGCGACGCGCGTGAAGGCGACTCCCAGGTTGAGCGTGTGCGTGCCTTGCAGCATCGTCAGGTTGTCGCTCAAGCCTTTGACCGGCGTGTTGCGCCGCGACTGCGAACGGCGGTTGTAGAACGCGCCGCCGAGCGCGCCGCCAAACGACGTGCCGCTCGCCACCGCGTAGCCGCCCCAGAAGTCATACAGGCGCGGGTCGAACTCCTGGAAGAAGAGGCTGGTGCCGTTGCCAGACGAAGTGGCGCGGAGCTCGTTGACCAGCCGCTCGTTGATCGTCCAGCGCTCGGCGGCGACGAACGAGAAGGTGTTGCGGTGGACCGAGCCGGTCTGCCCCGGGTGACCAACGACGATGCCGCTGCCGGGATAGACGTTGATCTGGCCGTTCACGCCATCGGGCAGCGAGAAGTAGTGTTGGTAGTTGTGAATGAATTCGGCGTGGTGCTTGGCCGTGATGTTCCAGTCAAAGCGCGCGGTCGGGAACCATCGCTTGTTCAGGCCGGGGTCCTGGAACTGGTAATCGAGCCGGTTGTAGTCCCCTAGAGGGACGCGGCTGGTGAGCGCGCCGGCGGTATGCACATAGCCATTAATCAGGTCGAAGGCTTTGGCGATTGTCGGGTCGGGCGTGCTGGTGAAGCCCTTCGAGCCGGCGATCTGATAGAGGTTAACCTTGTGAACCGCGCCGGCCGGATCGGCATAGGTGAAGATGCCGTTGCGCGCGTCGTCGGTCAGCACCAGGATGTTGCTGTTGACCAGCAGTGAGCCGTAGGCGTTCGGCAGATCGAAATACTCGTAGTTGACGAAGAAGAACGCCTTCTCGCGGTTCTTCAACAACCCCGGAATCAGGATCGGCCCGCCGATGTTGCCGCCGTACTGGCGCAGCACAAAGGCGTCGCGCGGCAGCCCGTCAATGTTGTTGAAGTAGTAGTTGGAATTGAACGTCTTGGAGCGGTACTGCCAGAACGTGCCGCCGTGATATTCGGGCGAGCCGCTCTTGGTGACAAAGCGGACTTGCACGGCGCCTTCGCCGGCGCTCTCTGCGCCCGGCGTCGCCGTCGTCACGGTGACTTCTTGCACGGCGTCCGACTTGGCCTGGATGCTGGTGAAGAAGCCGTCCGAGCTTCTCAAGAAGTTGTCTTGAATGTTGGCGCCGTCGAGCGTCAGGTTGACCGAGCCCTTGGGCAAGCCGTTGATCGAAGAAGTGCGCGGCTTGTCGGGCGTCAACACGCCGGGCAGCGTCGTGACCAGCGTCAGCGCGTCACGAGTCGAGAACGGCAGCTCGCCGATCTGCCGACCGCTCAGGGTCGTGGCGACCGTCGCGCTTTCGGTGTGCAGCACCTCGCCGGCGGCGGTGACGACGACCTGCTCGGTAGCGCCGCCGGTTTCAAGCACGGTGTTGAGCGAGGCCACCTGCCCGACCTCAACTTTTACCCCTTTGTTGACCGTGGTCTTGAACCCCGGAGCCGTGACGGTGACGGTGTAGGTTCCAATGGATAGGGAAGGAAGATTCCAACTCCCCTCGTCGTTGGCGACAGTCTTGTACTCGCCTCTGGTCTGGTCATTGACGGCGACGATCTGGGCTTTCGGAATGAGCGCGCCCTGTGCGTCGGTGACTACGCCTGACAATCGTCCCGAAGTCGTGACCTGCGCCGGAACGGCTTGCGCCACGAGCATCAGAATCAATGACAGCAACACCAGTCGGCTGAAAAACAGCTTCTTCATAGTGTCCTCCTCAATACCTGTTCAACAGGTAGCTAGGTTATCCCTTTGTGAGCACTCTAGATTGTTTACCCTGGATTGACGAAAAGACCGGCGGTGGCGGCCATGCTGTTCCTGAGTTTCCAGATAGCTGCTTCTTGATCCCGATGCCGAGAAAGCCAGGCTTTTCGTTGCGCGCACTCTACAACGTCGCGCGGCAAAACACAAGAGGAAAGGCAAATAAAAAGAGGCTCAACGGGCGCGCCGCGCCGGCGCGGCGGCAACCACGCGGGCGACGGTCAGCACGCCGACGCGCCGCGCCCCGGCGTCCATCAGCGTACGGGCCGCCGCCGATAGCGTGCCGCCGGTCGTGAAGAGATCGTCTATGAGAAGAATTGAGGCGTTGATGACAGCGCGCCGCTCGATAACGCGGAAGGCGTCAGCGACGGAGCGGGCGCGGTCGCGGGCGTCGAGTCCGGCGCGGTGGCGCTCGGTCGGTTTGCTGCGACTTAGCATATGCGTCGCCAGCGGCAGGCGGCTATGGCGGGCGATGACGCGGGCGACGATCTCGGCTTGATTGAAGCCGCGCTCGCGCTGACGTTTCGGGTGCAGCGGCACCGGGATGATGACCTCTGCGGCGAGCACGGCTTGATGCGCGACAAAGGTCTGAGCGATCAAGCGGCGCAGCCGGCGACAGAGATGCGGATAAGACTTCAAGAAAAGGATGCTGGCTTCGAGCGCCCCTGAATAAGCGCCGCAGGCGCGCGCCGTCGTAAACTCAAGCTCGCCGCACATCCCGCATAGCGACGTGGCGAGCCCGCCGCAGGCGCGCTCGCTTATGCCGAGCCCCGCAAGCGGGTGCCCGCACTTGCCGCATAGCGCGCCGTCAAACAGCGGTGTAATTTCGGCGTCGGCCCAGCACGCATTGCAGGCGACACCGTCATCGTAGCGATCAATCATCGCGCCGCACACCCGACACTGCGCCGGGTATGCGAGCGCCGTCAGCCCGTCTTTAAGGCCACTGATTAGGCGCATCGCGTTGTGACCAGAGCCGTTTTCGATTGCGTTTGCCATGTAGCGCAAGGCGGTTAGCTTGCGCCAGGACTCGCGCAAGCTAACCGCCTTGCGCTACACCGGATTGAAAACCGCTTATCTTGAGACGCAGCCAGAGACCACGCCGGATGTCAGTGTGGGGAAGATCAAAGAGGAATCAAGCGGGCGCGCAATGTGGCGCGCCCTGGCGACCTGTGCTCGCCAGCCGGCGCGCCCTCTCTGTGCGACAGGGCGCGCCGGCTTCGGGCCAATCATTGTGCGGCGGGCGGATTCATTTTGGTTCTCTAAGAATCATTCGATGACTGCGAATAATGGTTGCTGTGGTCGGCTGCGCCTGAGGGCGGGATGCCGGGCAGGCGCGCCGCGGTTAGTCTTTTTCGGTCAAGAGCCCCTGCTCGACCAGTTCCTGGCAGCGAATGCAGTGCGGCGTCCAGGGGATGGCGTCGAGTCGCTTGGGTTGAATCTCTTCGCCGCAATTGACGCACTCGCCGTAGCCGCCGTCGGCGATGCGGTTAAGGGCTTCTTCGATCAGCCGCAGGGTGTTACGTTCGTTCGTGCTCTGTGAGAAGAGCAGCTCCTTGGTGTATGAGTTCGACGCCTTATCGGCGGGGTCCTGGCTGACTTCGCGATCCGCCTCGCGGCCATAGTCCTCTGTGCGCTCGACCATGTTAAGCAACTGGTTGCGGCGCTCAAGCAGCTTGGCCTCGTACTGTTTCAGTCTCTTCTTATCCATCGAATTCTCCTGGAAAAATAATCAAGCTTTCAACCACCGAAAAGCTCCAGGCTGCCTCCTCTATCCTGTACTTATCTGCGCCGACGCCAAGCCGGCGCGCGTCCATCACTTCTGATACGGCAGGTCGTGGAGGATCGTAAAGGCGCGATAGACCTGCTCGGTTATTAACACCCGCGCCAATTCATGCGTCAGCGTCATGCGCGACAGCGCCAGCACCATCCCGGCCCGCCGCCGCACCGCCTCTGATAACCCCTGATGCCCGCCGATGATGAAGGTCACCTGCTTGGTGCCGGTGGCGCGATGCTTTTCAACCAGCTCGGCGAGCTTGAACGAATCCATCTCGCGCCCGCGCTCGTCAAGCGCGACGACAAACCCTGCGTCACCGAGGCGCGCCAGGATGTCTTCGCCTTCGCGTTCAATGATCTGGCGCGGGTCGCTGTCGGGGCGGTCGCGCAACTCGATAATCTCGACCGGCGCGAAGTGCCGCAAGCGCCCGACGTACTCTTCGACCAGCTCCCTGATCGGCGCCCGTCGCGTCTTGCCCACCCATACGAATCGCAACTTCATAACCGGTGACGAGTGACGAGTGACAAGTGACAAGATCAAAGAACGGTCTACTGCCAGCGGATTGCTGTTTCTTTCTTGTCACATGTCACTCGTCACTCGTCACGATCCCCCGGCGTGATTCGCCTTCATCTTGCCGATGTTGTAGCGCCGCATTTTCTCGTAGAGATTCTTACGGCTGATGCCGAGAATCTCGGCGGCGCGCGTCTTGTTGCCGCGCGTATGCTCTAACACTTCGCCGATGTAAACCGCTTCCAGCTCGGCCAGCGACGGCTTGTGCGTCCGCGACTGCATCAGTCGCGCTGCCGAGCGCAAGTAATCCGGCAATTGTTCGGGCTCGATCACTTCGCGGTCGGCCCTGAGCACCGCAAGTTCTATGATGTTACGCAGCTCGCGAACATTGCCTGGGAAATCGTAGCTTTCTAAAAGGGCCAGGGTCGTCGGCGCCAGATGCATGCCGGCGCGCCCGCCGCGCGCCGCAAACTCGCGGACGAAATGCTCGGCCAGTTGCGGCATGTCTTCGATGCGGTCAATCAGGCGCGGCAGCTCGATGGTGACGACGGCCAGCCGATAATAGAGGTCACTGCGGAAAGTATGAGCGCGCACGGCGGCTTTCATATCGACGTTGGCGAGCGCCACGATGCGCACGTCAATGCGGATGCTCTGCTTGCCGCCGAGGCGCTCGAACTGGCGCTCTTCGATGACGCGCAGCAGCTTCGCCTGGGATGACGAGCTGAGGCTGGCGATCTCGTCGAGGACGAGCGTGCCGCCGTCGGCGGCCTCAAAGCGACCGGGCTTGGATTCGGTCGCGCCGGTAAATGCGCCGCGCTCGTAGCCGAACAGCTCGGATTCGAGCAGTTCTTCGGGCAGCGCCGCGCAATCGATCTTGATGTAAGGGCGGTCGTGGCGTCCGCTCTTGTCATGGATCAGGCGGGCGACCGCATCTTTGCCGACGCCTGATTCGCCGAGCACCAGGACATTGGCGTCAGCGACGGCGACGCGCTCGACCAGCTCGGCGACCTTCTGCATCGTCAGTGATAATGTGACCAGCTTCATGTGTTACGCGCGTTCCTCTTTGGGCGAAGTCTGTGGTCGTGCGGCCCGAAAATCAACCGATGAACTATGAACGATGAACGGCAAACAGTAAAGGCTTTTCGCGAGTCCGGGCCAGCGGCGCGCGTTTACGGCTTCAGGTCGGCGGGCAGCGGCACCTGTTTGGCGTCGCGCCACAGCCGTTCGAGATCGTAAAAGCGCCGCGACGCCGGGCTGAAGACGTGGGCGATAAAGTCGCCGTAATCGAGCAGCACCCATTCAGCCGCCGTGTAGCCTTCGATATGCGAGGGGCGCTTGCCGGCCTGGCGCAGGTTCTCTTCGATGGCGTCGGTGACGGCCTGCACCTGGCGCGAGTTGTTTGCCGTGCAGATCAGAAAATACTCGGTGAATTGCGCCACGTCGCGCAGGTCGAGGATGACCATATCGGCGGCCTTGCGGTCGCTGGCGGCGTGCGCGGCCAGCATCACGGCCTCTTCGGTTTCCAGCCGCGCCGGTCGCTCGACGGCGTCTTCGTTGATTGCTTTACGACTCATGATTGCCTGTACAGTGCATACTTGCTGATGTAATCCGCCACACGCGGCGGCACGTCATCGTCAATTGGCTCGCCGTCGCGCACCTTGCGCCGTATCTCGGTTGAGGAAACGTCCATGTTCACCGCATCGGTCAGGTAGACGCCGCCGGCCCGCTCCGACGCCACCGCTTCCAGGCGACCGCCGCGCAAATCGATAAGTCCCGCGGCAATGCGCGCCGGCAAATGTGTCAGGCCGATGGCGTGGCGCGGTCGCGTAATCACAATGATGTTGGCGCTGTCGAGAAGGCGCTCGGGCTCGCGCCAGAGGTGTAGCTCCTCGAACGAATCCGCGCCCATGACAAAGAGCAGACTGGCTTGCGGCCCGAACCGCTCGCGGAGCCGCTCAAGGGTCTCGAACGTGTAAGGCCGCTCGGGCGCTTCCAGCTCAATGGTCGAAACCTTGAAGCGCTGGTCATCGAGCGTCGCTATCGCCGCCATCGCATACCGATGATAAGCGTCGGCAATCACCCGCGAAGTCTTGTGCGGCGGTCGGTGCGCCGGAACGATGAGCAGCTCATCGAGAGCGAACTGATGAGCCACGGCGCGACTGACTTCGAGGTGGCCCTGATGGATCGGGTCAAAGGTGCCGCCGTAAACTCCGATGCGCCGCTCGCTCATAGGTCGGCAACCACTACGTCGCCGGCCTGGCGCATCTCTTCGACGCGCTTGCCGAGCGCGGTCACCAGCTCTTTCAATCCCTGGCCGGTGACGGCTGAGACGACAAACAGCTCAAGCCCGCGCCCGTCGCAAAACTCACGCAAGCGGCTCACCCGCTCCGGCTCGTCGAGGGCGTCCATCTTTGACGCCGCGACCAGTTGCGGCTTGCCGAGCAGGTCGGCATTGTACAACTCAAGCTCGCGGCTGATGGTCAGAAAATCCTCAACCGGATCGCGCCCCGTCGTCGAGACATCGATGACGTGCAGCAGCAGCTTGGTGCGCTCGATGTGGCGCAGGAATTCCAGACCGAGACCTGTGCCGGCGTGCGCCCCTTCGATCAAGCCGGGAATGTCGGCGACGACGAACGAATCCCAATCGCCGAAAGCGACGACGCCGAGATTCGGTTCGAGCGTGGTGAACGGGTAGTCGGCGATCTTTGGGCGCGCCGCAGAGATGCGCGAGATCAGCGTGGACTTGCCGACGTTCGGAAAGCCGACCAGCCCGACATCGGCAATCAGCTTCAATTCGAGTTGCAGCGCGCGGTTCTCACCCGGCCGCCCGTCCTCGTGATACCGCGGCGCGCGATTCGTCGAAGTCGCAAACTGCGCGTTGCCGCGCCCGCCGCGCCCACCCGCCGCCACCACGATGCGCTCGCCCGCTGTGGAAAAGTCGTGAATCAGTTCGCCGGTCTCGGCGTCGGTGACCAGCGTGCCTGCGGGAACGAGGACGATCACGTCTTCGCCGTCTTTGCCGTGGCGGTTGCTGCCTTCGCCGTGCGCGCCGCGCCCGCCGCGATATTCGGGATTGAAGCGGAATTGCAGGAGCGTGTTGAGCTGGTCGGTGGCTTCCATGTAGACCGTGCCGCCGTGACCGCCATCGCCGCCCGAAGGCCCGCCGCGCGGAACAAACTTCTCGCGCCGAAACGCCGTCACTCCGTTGCCGCCGTCGCCGCCTCTGACTATGATCCTGGCTCGGTCTAAAAACTGCATTTTATTCAGTCGTCAGTCGTCAGTGGCCAGATTAAAACCAGCTCCTGACCAGGGGCCACTGCTGACTGACCACTACTCTGCCGGATAGACGCTGATGAATTTGCCGCGGCGCCCTTTTTCTTCGAACTTGACGACGCCGGTGACCAGCGCAAACAGCGTGTCGTCCGAGCCGCGCCCGACATTGTTGCCCGGCTTGAACTTGGTGCCGCGCTGGCGAACCAGTATCTCGCCGCCCAACACCGCCTGCCCGCCGAAACGTTTTACGCCCAGTCGTTGAGCATTCGAATCGCGCCCATTGCGCGAGCTGCCTACACCTTTTTTGTGTGCCATAACCCCTCTAGTGAAGCCGGAATTCAGAATTCAAGAGTCGGAATAGAGAAGCGCGCCAGGGCGCGCTCGCCTATTCGGAGTCCGGGTTGCTGACTTCTGACTCCTGACTACGGACTTCCGTATTTTCAGACTCGTTCTGCGCGCCGATTGATTCGATGCGCACGGCAGTGAAGTTCTGCCGATGACCGTGTGTCTTCTTGTACTGCTTGCGGCGCTTTTTCTTAAAGACGATGATCTTCGTGCCGCGGCCATGCTCGACGACCGTTGCGGTCACCGGGCTGCCGCCAAGCTCGATGCTCGACCCGTCACCGGTGAGCAGCGCTTGTAGCTCGACCGAATCGCCGACCTCAGCCGTCAGAGTGGGAACGCGCACCACCTGGCCCTGACTGACCCGAAACTGTTTGCCGCCTGACTGAACGATAGCGTATGCCACAGTAGCTCCCTCCAAAAAAATCCTCTTGACGAAAGTCTCAAATTATATCCGGCGCTTTCCGTCACTGTCAACGCTTGCGCAGACCCGGCGCGCAAACAGCGCCTTGCGGTAACGGCACGTTGGCTTAGGCGCGCGCGCTCGGCTACAATCACACCTTTGCTGGAAGACGCCCGCGCGGCGTCAATTTTATCCTTGGGTGGACTTATGCGAATCCTTGTTTGTGATGGATTGGAAAAGGCTGGCGTTGATATTCTGCGCGCCGCCTCCGGCGTTCAGGTTGACGAGCGCCCGGCGATGGATAAAGACGAGCTTGCCGAAATCATCGGTGAGTATGACGGCCTCATCGTCCGCAGCAAGACGCGGGTCACGGCAGAGCTGATCGAGCGCGCGGCGCGCTTGAAGGTCGTCGGACGCGCCGGCACCGGGGTTGACAACATTGACGTAGCGGCAGCCACCCGTCGCGGCATTGTCGTGATGAACGCCGCCGCCGGCAACACCGTGACCACCGCCGAGCATACGTGGGCGCTGCTGATGGCGCTGGCGCGGCAGATTCCGCAGGCAGATGCATCGCTTAAAGGGGGCCGCTGGGAGAAGGCGCGCTTCGTCGGCATCGAGCTGATGGGCAAGACGCTCGGCGTCATCGGCCTGGGCCGCATCGGCTCGACGGTCGCCGAGCGCGCCCGCGCCTTTGGCATGACGGTCATCGCTTATGACCCGTACTTTACGGCGGAAGCGGCGCGCGACCTCGGCATCGAGATAACGACGCTTGACGAGCTCTATCCGCGCGCCGATTTCATCACCCTGCACACGCCGCTCACCGAAGAAACGCGCGGCCTCATCAACGCGGCGAGCATTGAAAAGATGAAGCCGGGCGTGCGGCTGATCAACTGTGCGCGCGGCGGCTTGATCAGCGAAGCGGCGCTAGTTGACGCCTTGCGCAATGGCAAAGTCGCGGGCGCGGCGCTCGATGTGTTTGAGAAAGAGCCGACCCCTACCGACAATCCGCTGCTCAGCTTTGATCAGGTGATTGCCACGCCGCACCTCGGCGCTTCGACTACCGAGGCGCAGCTTGGCGTCGCGACGATGATTGCCGAACAGGCGCTCGATTACCTCAAGCATGGAGCGGTGCGGGGCGCGGTCAATATGCCGGCGATGAGCGCCGAGTTGCTGGCCGCCATTGGCCCATACGTCACGCTTGGCGAAAAGCTTGGCTTGTTCCAGGGCCAGGTCTTTGGCCATGACCTGCGCGAAGTGGCGATTGAATACGCCGGCGAAGTCAGCGAGCATGACTTGCAGCCGATCACGCAAGCGATTCTCGCCGGCCTGCTCAGCCCGGTCATCGAGCGCGTCAACATGGTCAACGCCACCATTGTCGCAGAGCAGCGCGGCATCAGGGTTACTGAGTCGCGCTCGCGCAAGGCGCGCGACTTCGCCAGCATGATTCGCGTCCGCGCCGTGACCTCTGAGCGTGAGAGCGAAGTCGCCGGCGCGTTGTTCGGACGCCGCGAGGGGCGCATCGTGCGCATCAACGGCTTTAACCTCGAAGCGCTGCCCATGGGCCACATGATCTTATTGTTCAACCGTGACGAGCCGGGCGTATTGGGACGCATCGCTTCGTTCATCGGCGACCAGCGGGTCAACATCAGCCGCCTCTACCTGGGCCGCAAGAAGATCGGCGAAAATGCCATCGCGCTAATACAGATCGATCAGCCGCTCAACGAAGCCGGCCAGCGCGGCCTTGAGCAGGTGAGCGGCGTCATCTCGGTCAAACAGGTCAAGCTGTAAGCCGAGGCGCTGACTATTCGACGCCGGCGTTGCGGCGCAGTTCGTTGACTAGCAGGTGCGCCTGT
Organism: Blastocatellia bacterium; assembly: GCA_035275065.1. Taxonomy (NCBI): domain Bacteria; kingdom Pseudomonadati; phylum Acidobacteriota; class Blastocatellia; species Blastocatellia bacterium. The sequence goes on along the minus strand of DATENM010000153.1, from coordinate 172,660 downwards.
CTGGTCGGCTCAGGGATACGGTATTTCGATTTTGAATCCGCAAACAGGCCGTCGTCTTGATAGCCCTTGACCGAGCGCAACGCCAGCCGGATCGCTCCCGGCAAATCGATCAAGTGGCCGACTGACACATAGACCGGCGCGACGCGGTCTTTAGTGCGCACCGCTGCGCCGATGGTCTCGCCCTTGTGCGTCATCAACGAATACTCGCCGGCGCGCTCGCCCGGTTCATCAAACTTGCCGACCAGCACCGTCTTGGCGCAGCCGAGCGTAGGCCGTCCGGTCAGCAAGCCGAAGTGACAGGCAATGCCGAAACGTCGCGGGTGCGCCATGCCCTGACCGTCGAGCATCACGACATCCGGCGCGACTTCCAACTTCTCCCAGGCTTCGAGCAAGGGCGGCGTTTCGCGGAACGATAGCAAGCCGGGAACGTAAGGGAAGGGCGCCCGCGTCACCACCGTGGCCCGGCTTACCACTTCAAGCTCAGGCAAGCGCAGCACGATGATGCCGGCGTAAACAATCTCCGAAAATCGATTGAACGAGATGTCGCAGCCCGCAACCAGCTTGACTTCGCCCGCAAGCGGCTGGATGCGCACCTGATTGCGCAACTGGTTTTGCAGCGCCACCGCTTCCGTGGGTGTGAGATTCCAGTCGTGGAGCTTGTGGTATTTCATCTTCGATGTGGCGCAAGCTGTCAGCTTGCGCGAGTCGCTGCGCAATCTAACAGATTGCGCTACATCAGCGGCGCTCGATGCCAACCGTGACATCGATAGACAGTCGCACGCCTTCGACGATGGTCTCGCGCGCCAGGCTCGGCACCTCCGGGTGTTTATCCAATGCCTGCTCGTGCATGTAGGGCAGGTGAATGAAGCCGGCGATGGTCGGCAACTGCTCTGTGGCGATCAAGTGCATCACGCTATAGAAGAGACGATTGCACAGGTAGGTGCCGGCGCTGTTGGAAATCGCTGCCGGTATGCGCGCCCGCAACAACCTGTCGGTGATGGCGCGGATCGGCAGCGTTGACAGGTAGCCGACCGGCCCGCCTTCGATGATGGGCTCGCCGGCCGGTTGATTACCGGCGTTATCGGGGATGCGGTAATCGTCGATGTTGATGGCGACGCGCTCGGGCGTGATGCGATAACGCGCCATCGCCAGCCCCAGCATAATGACCGCGTCGGGACGCAAAGCGCGAAGGCGCTCGCTTGCGACTTCGATGGCGCGATGGCGATCAACCGGCAATTCAAGAACCGTCAGTGAGGCGCACGGAAACTCGACGCCGCTCATCTGGCGTGCGGCCTCAAGCGACGGGTTTGCCGTCTCGCCGCCGAACGGCTCGAAGGCCGTCAGTAAGATTTGCTTTTCAGGTGCGCTCATCCCTGACCCGTGGCTCATCGTTCTGCCAGCATTCGCTCATCATTCTCTTGTCATTCTCTTGTCATTGTCTCTTATTATTTTGCAACCGACGATCCGTGAGGCGCAATCACGAGTCGGGTTTGCTGGAAGTCGTCAGGTAGATGCCTGCGAGGATCAGCGCGCCGCCGATGTAGGTCGCAAGCGGGGGGCGCTGTCCGAAGATAGCAAAAGCCAGCAGCCCCGCAACCACCGGCTCGCCTAAGAAAGCGACCGAAATCGCCGACGGGCGCACGTGCCGCAAGGCCCAGTTGAAGACCGTGTGGCCGAGGATCGTCGGCACCACCGCGAGTAGGACGAAATACAGCCACTCGCCACGGCCGTAAGGCGCAAGGCGGCTGCCTGTGACCAGGACCATCAACAACAGGAAGAGCGAGCAGACGCCGTAGAGCGGCGTCGCGTAACCGAGCAAGCTCATGTGGGCGCGGGCTTTGCGCCCGACGATGAAGTAGCCGACGACCGCTAGCGCCCCCATGACCGCCAGCGCATCACCGGCGAGCGCCTGACTCGATTCACTCTGTTCAGCGTTAACCAGCGCGTCGCGGCTGATGATGAGCATGCCCGCCAGCCCAAGCAAAGTGCCGACCAGCGAGCGCGCCTTTGGCCTTTCGCCGAGAAAGATCGCCGAGGCGATCACCACGAAGAGCGGGTGGCTGTTGACCAGCACGACCGACGTGGCAATCGGAATGTATTTGAGCGAGGTGAACCACGCGCCGAAATGCAGCGCCAGGCAAGCGCCGCCCAGCAACAGCAGCAGCCCATCACGGCGCGTGAAGGCCATCAGCTCGCGCCGCTTGAGCATGAGCGCCGCCGGCAACAGCAAGGCCGTGGCAATCGCCATGCGATAGAAAGCGATGACCAGCGCCGGAACCGCTGCCAGCTTGGTGATGAAGATGGACGACGAAGCGAGCGCGAAGACGGCAAAAAACATCGCCGCAAAGACGGCGGCACTCTGCGGCTCGCTGCCGCCGGCTGGCTGTTTAATGGTCTTCATGAGGCAATCCGACGCGGCGCGAGGGCTTCAACTATGCGGAACAAAACCGCCGCCGCGCCGTTGAATTTCCTTACTCATGCGCCGCCCCCGTTATAGCACGCGCCGCCTTTGATCGAGAAGCCGCCGGCGGGCGCTGCTTGCGCGGCGCGGCGCGAGGTGTTAATAAAATTGATTTGTGCCGCTGCGCCGCCGGCGTGCCGGCCATCGTTGAAAGGACATGATTGATGCGTACCGCTCTCGTCTTCATCCTGCTCGCGGCCTGTGCCCTGAGCGCCTGTAATCCTCCCGCCAACCGCAACCAAATTAATGCTAACGGCAATAGCAACACGGCGCAGCGCGTGATCGGGCCAATTACGCCGCCGGCACCGACGGTGCAGCCCGACCCGAATTTTAAAGCCTGTAATCCTTATTACCCGCTGGTTCCCGGCTCGCGCCGAATCTATATTGTCAGTTATTCGAGCGGCATCACGGCGACGGCGACGGTGATCGTTGACCCGTGGGAAGAGAACGGGCGTAAGGGCTACAAAGAGATTACCCAGATCGTCGACAGCAGCGGCGGCTACCAGATCAACCAGACCTCCGAAAGACATTTCGTCTGCGACGGCGACAAGGTGCAGATCCTTTACGAAAAGACCGACAGCGACGTCGACAACCAGAAGACGGTGACCGAGTTTTTCTACCGCGACCCTTCTTACATGATGATCGAGGCGTCGTCGTTGAAGCAGGGGGCGACGTGGTCGCAGGCGCTCAGGTCGAAGTATCAACAGCCAGGCCAGCCGCCCGCCGAGCCCGAAGCGCCGACCATCGTCGAGTTCACCGTCGTCAACGAGCAGGAGATTCAATTGCCGACCGGCAAGGTGAAAGCCATGTTGCTCTACCGCAAGGTCGGGCAGGCCGAGATCAATGATTACTTCGTGCCCGGCCTCGGCTTCGTCAGGCGCAACTCCAAAGAGGGCAACAAGTGGGAGCTGAAGGAGTACAGCGGCCTGAAGCCCATCGAAACGCCCGGCAAATAACCGGCGACAGGCCGCATACGGGCGGCGGATTATGCGGATGACTTTCATCAATCCTGAATCGTTGGGCGCGCCGCGCGGCTATAACAACGGCGTGCTGGTCGCGGGCGGCAAGTTGTTGTTTGTCGCCGGGCAGGTCGCCTGGGACAGTGAGCAGCGCATTGTCAGCGCTGACTTCGTCGAGCAGTTCGCGCAGGCGCTCGGCAACGTCATCGCCGTGGTGCGCGAGGCCGGCGGCACGGCGAGCGACATCGCGCAGTTGCGCGTCTACGTCACCGACAAGCAAGCCTATACGACGAATCTCAAGCAGGTCGGCGCCGCCTACCGCGAGCTGATGGGCCGCCACTACCCGGCGATGGCGCTGGTCGAAGTCGCGGCGCTGGTCGAAGACCTGGCTCGGGTCGAGATTGAAGCCATCGCCTGCCTGCCGGCGGCCACCGTGGAGGCCAGTTGACAACAGCACCGACAGACATCCAGCCTCGGAGCTTTCTTTACGACGAGCGCGACGGCGTCGCCCAGATTACCTTCAACCGGCCTGAGCGGTTGAACTCGCTGACCTTTGAAGTCTACCGCGAATTGACGGAGCTGTTTGTCGCCCTGCGCTCGCGCGACGCGGTGCGCGTCGTCGTCATCACGGGCCGCGGGCGCGGCTTCTGCTCGGGCGGCGATGTCGAAGAGATCATCGGCGAGTTGTTCAAACGCGATATGGCCGGACTGCTCGAATTCACGCGCATGACCTGCGAGCTGATTCGCAACATTCGCCTGTTGCCGAAGCCGGTGATTGCGGCGTTGAACGGCACGGTCGCCGGTGCCGGCGCGGTTATCGCGCTGGCCGCCGACCTGCGCATCGCCGCCGAGACGGCCAAGATCGCTTTCCTGTTTGTCAAAGTCGGACTGGCGGGCGCCGACATGGGCGCGGCGTTTCTATTGCCGAAAGTCGTCGGCCTGGGCAAAGCCACCGAGCTGCTCTACACCGGCGACTTCCTGAGCGCCGAGCAGGCGGCAGCCGCCGGGCTATACAATCGTGTGGTGCCGGCTGAAGGGCTCGAAACCGAGGCGCGCGCCTGGGCCGAACGCCTGGCCGCGGGCCCTGCATTCGCCCTCGGCATGACGAAAGCGGCGCTGAACCGCGAGCTGCACATGAGCCTGGAAGCGGCTCTGGAAGCCGAATCCGCAGCGCAAGCCATCTGCATGCTCAACCCGGACTTCCGCGAAGCCTTCGAAGCCTTCCGCGACAAGCGGGCGCCGTCCTTCAATCAGGCGGGCGGCTGATGAAAAGTATTGAAGAAACGAGAAAGCTCCCTATGATCTCTTTCATACCCCTGCGGCAGCAATATCTCTATGGAGCTTTCTCATGTCAATCAACTTGGACGGCGACCGCCAGAATTCGAAGTTTTCAGGAGACGTGATGCCCTTTGGTTTACCCGACCGGGAAGACGAGCAGCGGCTGACGTACGGCGGCTACTTGAACATCCATGAGCTGATCGGCTTGCAGCGCTTGCGCTCCGAGCCTTTGCAGCACGACGAGACGCTGTTCATCATCGTTCATCAGGTGTACGAGCTGTGGTTCAAGCAATTACTGCACGAGCTCGATACCATCATCGAGTGCTTGAACAACGACGAGATGCTGGTGGCGCACCGCCTGCTCAGGCGCTGCATCGAGATTGAGCGTTTATTGATCAGCCAGATATCGGTGCTAGAAACGATGACGCCAACCGACTTTCTGGCGTTCCGCGATCACCTGCGGCCCGCCAGCGGGTTTCAATCTTTTCAGTTCCGCGAGATCGAATATATGTCGGGGCTGAAGGACGCGCGCTTCCTGAAGAACTATGACGAAGACAGCGAAGCCCGTAGCCGGCTGGCGGCGCGGCTTCAACAGCCTTCGGTGCTCGATGCGTTTTATGAGTTGCTGCGGCGGCGCGGCTTCGACATGCCGGCTGACGAAGCGGGCGCGGAAGGCGGCGGCGAAAATAATGAGGCGCACACCCGCCGCGTCCTCGAACTGCTGCGCATCTACGAAGACGCCGAGAATTATTACAGCCTGTTCTTGCTGGCCGAGAGCCTGATCGAATACGACGAGATGTTTGCCATGTGGCGGCTGCGCCACGTTAAGATGGTCGAGCGCATGATCGGCACCAAGAGCGGCACCGGCGGCAGCGAGGGCGCCGCTTACCTGCGCAAGACCGTCGAGCGCAAGTTCTTCCCAGAGCTGTGGGAGGTGCGTAACCATCTGGGCAAGCCACGCGAATAAGGAGAGGAAACAATGGACGAGTTGCTTGAATGGCGGAAAGAATTCCCGATCCTCGATAACACGGTTTACATGATCTCGCACTCGCTCGGCGCCATGCCGGGCCGCGCCCGCGACCGCCTGAACGAATATGCCGACAAGTGGGCGACGCGCGGCATTCGCGCCTGGGAAGAAGGCTGGTGGGAGATGCCGCGCGCCGTCGGCGACCTGGTCGGCAAGATCATCGGCGCGGGCGAGGGCGAAGTCGTCATGCACCAGAACGTCTCGGTCTGCCAGTCGCTCATCCATTCGTGCCTCGACTTTACCGGCAAGCGCAACAAGATCGTTAGCGAGGCGCTCAACTTCCCCTCGAACCTTTATATCTTTCACGCCCTCGAACGGCGCGGCGCGCGCGTCGTCACGGTGCCGTCGGATGACGGCATGACGGTGCCGCTCGAACGCCTGCTCGAAGCGATTGACGAAGAGACGCTGCTGGTCAGCGTGTCGCACGTCATCTTCAAGAGCGCCTTCATTCAAGACCTCAAAGCCATCACCGAGAAAGCTCACAGTGTTGGGGCGATGGTGGTCGCCGACGTTTATCAATCTGCCGGCACCGTGCCGCTCGATGTGCGCGACATCGGCTTAGACTTTGCGACCGGCGGCTCGGTCAAATGGCTGTGCGGCGGGCCGGGCGCGGGCTATCTCTACGTCCGCCGCGATCTGTGGCCGACATTACAACCGGCGATGACCGGCTGGATGGCGCACCGGCAGCCGTTCGCTTTCGAAGTTGGGCCGCAGGATTATGCCGACGACATCTATCGCTTCCTGCACGGCTCGCCAAACGTGCCGGGAATGTACGCGGCGATGTCGGGCTACGAGATCATCAACGAAGTCGGCGTCGAGCGAATCAGAGAGAAATCCATGCGCCAGACGACGCGCTTGATCGAGCTGGCTGAAGAGGCGGGCTTCACGGTGCGCTGCCCGAAGCGCGCAGACGAGCGCGGCGGCACGGTCGTCATGGATGTGCCGCACGGTTACGAGGTGACCAAAGAGTTGCTGCGCCGCGACTGTCTTGTCGATTACCGTCCCGGCGCCGGCATCCGCGTCGCGCCGCATTTCTACAGCAAAGACGAAGAGCTTCAGCTCATCGTCGAAGAGATCAAAAAGATTCTGGAGACCAGAGCCTACGAAGCCCACAGCGCCGTCACCGGGCATTGAACGCCCGCTTGAGCGCGCATCAGCGAAGCCGTCCCTGGCTCAAACGACTGGCGGCCTCTGATTGGCCGACTCGCATTGTGCCACTTGCGCTGTGTGGCTATAGAACATGAACGGCCAGGGCGGCTGTTATGATTTGAGCCATTATGGCCGCCTGTCGGCGCATTCGTGCGACGGTGCCGGCCCGCTCCTGCGCGCTTTACCTTCCAAACCGCATACAGCCTGAGTCATTCTTGCGGGCATAGAAGTTGCTCAATATTTGGATGTATCCCACCTCCCTGCGTGTGCTGAAGTAAGCGTATCGCGCTGCGATGCGCGGCGGGTCATGCGCGTGGGAACGATGTAAGGAGACGTCGGGACAGAGTATGACCAGGCATGCAGCCCATTGCGGTTTACAGATCCTGATTCCTGATCAACCTGCTCACGCACGCGCCGCGAGCGCGCTTAACGGGTGTTAATGACCCGGCATGGTTTTTGTTTGTTCAATCATGTATGCCTGAGCATCGGCGAGCTGTGTAGCGATTGGCCGTCGCCGAGGAAGGACGCTGACATGAGAATCGAATACATCAGGACATTGAATGGCAACAATATCTACCACGACGCGCCCGTGCTGGTGATGCAGTTGGCGCTCGAAGACCTGGCAGGCAAAGAGACGCACGAGGTCACAGGCTTCATGAGCCGCTTGCTGACGATGCTGCCCGGGATCAAGCAGCATTATTGCGGCACAGGCCGAACCGGCGAGCTGATTGAGCCGACGCCGACGGCGATTGGCTTTGGGCAGGTGACGGCGCGTGTCGCGCTCGAACTGGCGACGCTGGCCGGCGTGCCCGTGCATGATGCGTGCGTGGTTCACCCCGACGGCCCGGCGTGCTGCCGCATCGCCATCGAGTTCAAAGATGAATCGGTCATGCGGTTTTTATTGCGCACCGCCGTCGAGCTGGTTGATGCGTTGAGCCACGGCGAGACGCCGCCGCTCAACGCGCGCATCGCCGAAGCCCGTCAGCTCATCGAGCGACCGGGGCCGCGCTCCCGCGCCTCAGCCGGCGCAGGGCAGTGGTTGTGATTGACCTCAGAGGATGATTGGGATGAATGTTGACATCGGGCCGGCATGGGAGAAAATCAACGCGATCCTCAATGGCGCCATCGCCATCCTGCCGAACCTGTTTCTCGCCATTGTGATGTTTACAGTTGCGCTCTTGCTGTCGCGATGGCTCAAGCGCGTGATCGGCGGCTTCTACAGCGAGCGGCATCGAAATCTCGGCGCGCTCATGGGGCGGCTGACTCAGTGGCTGGTGATTTCGTTCGCCTTGCTCGTCACCCTGTCGATTGTCTTGCCGTCATTCCATGCGCGCGACCTGATTCAGATACTCGGCATCAGCGGCGTCGCCATCGGCTTTGCCTTCCGCGACATCTTGCAGAACTTTCTCGCCGGCATCCTGCTCTTGCTGGCGCAACCGTTCCGCCTCGGCGACGAGATCGCTGTCGGCAACTATGAAGGCATCGTACAGGAGATTCAGGGCCGGGCGACGTTGATTAAAACCTACGACGGTTATCTCGTCGTCATTCCGAATTCCGCCATCTACACTCAGAGCGTGAAAATCTTTAATGCTTATGGCGTGCGGCGCACGGCGATTGATGTCGGCATCGGCTATGGCGATGACGTAGACGAAGCGCGCCGGCTGATGGTTGAAGCGATCAGCGGCGTCGAGGGCGTGCTGGCAGAGCCGCCGCCGTCCGTCGTCACCAAAGCGGTGGGCGACAACGGCCTCATCCTGCGGGCGCGCTGGTGGACCAAGAGCCGCCGCGCCGATATGGTGCGCGTTCGCGACCTGGTCATCCCGGCCATCCGCCGGCGGCTCGGCGAAAACGGCATAGACTTGCCGTACCCGACTCATCAGATTCTCTTTCACGATCAGACCGAAGAGACCGACGGCGACCGCGCCCGTCAGCGCGAGGGCTGGCCCGCGGGCCGCGGCACAGCGCCACGCCCGCGCTCAATCGCGCAATCGCTCCGGCTCGTCGCCGAGTCTCTGCCCCAGACCAATGGCCACGCCAGCCGGGCCACCCCGGATCGAAAAGAGCGCGGCGAGCCGTTGCCGGATAAGCGGCAAACGTAATCGGATGTAAGCGGCATTCTATTCAGTCAAACGAGCCAGCGGGTATACGGTGAACGAAAGATCGTCCAAGTGGCGCTTGGCAATCTGCGGAAGACCAGAACCACCGGAAGAGAGAGATAGACGATGACCAGAACAATTCGCACAGCAGCTTTTCTCGTCATATTGGCGACGGCAGCCCTCTTGATGGCGGCGTGCGCCGATTCGAGCAATTCGAACACGCACAGCAACACCAACAACACGCTCAACAACACCAACAGCGCGGCGAGCAACGTCCCGAGCAGCGCCGACCGTGACTTCATGACCAAAGCAGCGGTAGGCGGCATGGAAGAAGTCGAGCTGGGCCGCCTTGCCACGCAGAAGGCCGCCAATGCCGACGTCAAGGCGTTCGGCCAGCGCATGGTTGATGACCACTCGCGCGCCGGCAACGAGTTGAAGTCGCTGGCGGCGCAGAAGAACGTCACGCTGCCGACGGCGCTCGACCAGCAACACCAGGCGGACGTGGATAAACTGTCGAAGCTCTCGGGCGCTGCCTTTGACCGCGAGTACATGAGCATGATGGTGAAGGATCACGTGGAAGACGTGGCAGAGTTTGAGCGCGAGGCGGCGACCGGCTCAGACAGCGACGTCAAGGCGTGGGCGGGCCGCACTGTGCCGACCCTGCGCCAGCATTTGCAGATGGCTCAGGATGCCGCCGGCAAGGTCGGCGCCACTGGCGGCGCGGCTCCGGCGGCGGGCGGCGCGGCCAACCATAACGCCGGTGGCGCAGCGGCAGGCAACCGCAACGCCGGCAACGCCAACCGCCGGCCTTAAGCGATACGACACGGCGACACGGGAAGAGGGACGCGGCGACGCGGCGACGCGGTGAGGGAAAGAGACAGAGGCTAACAGCTTTTCTTTCTTTCCCCGCGTTGCCGTGTCGCCGCGTCGCCGCGTCGTTTTCTTCCCTCGCCGCGTCCCCACGTCGCGTCTTTTTCCCCACAACTCATGAAACTTTTCAGCGGCTCGCGGGTTTTCTAAATCATCCGTGTGCCCACGCTAGTTGAGGGGGAAGAAATGAAGATCAGGTTTGCGATTGCGCTTTTCGTCCTGGCACTGGTTCAAGCCGCGTCGGCACAAACACGCCCGGCTATCCCTGAAGTGGATCGCCTGCGGCTGGCCGAAGCCTTCCGGCTCGGTGACTGGTTAGGTGATCGAATATGGGCGGGCTGGCAGCAAGCGCCGTTTGCCATCCTGCTGATTACGCCCACACATGAATTCCTCGTCAAGCATCCGAAACCGTCGAGCGATTTCACGCGCCTCGGTTACGACCCGCTGTTGAGAAGCGATGTTTACTATCGCCCGCGAGTTTTCCAGGTCAACTTGCTTGCGACCTTCCCCGCAGTCGGCGGCATTCCGACGATTGTTGTTGGCCAGGCTGAAAACACTGACGCGAAGACCTCGACGCCGTGGGTGACGACGCTGCTGCATGAACACTTTCACCAACTGCAAACGACGCAGCCGGATTATAACGCCGGCGTTGCGGCGCTCGGTCTGGCGCGCGGCGACCAGACAGGGATGTGGATGTTGAACTTCGCTTACCCCTACGATTCGGCGGATGTGAATCGCCTGACATCGGACATGGCGCGGCAGCTTGCGGCGGCGCTCGGTGCAAGCCATGCGGATTTTGCGGCGCGGCTGGCGGATTACCTGCGATCACGGCAGCAGCTTAAAGCCGCGCTCGCGGCTGATGACTACAAGTATTATTCATTTCAGTTGTGGCAGGAAGGGATTGCCAGGTATACCGAGTACCAGGTCGCCAGTCTGGCGGCGACCGCTTACCATCCGACGAAGCAATTTCGACAGCTCAAGGATTACACGCCGTTCGCAACCGTAGCCAGTAAGCTGCGCCAGAACATCACCGCAGAGCTGTCGAGCTTGCAATTGAAGAATTACAAGCGCGTGGCTTTCTATTACCTGGGGGCGGGCGAGGGCCTGTTGCTCGACCGCGTGGATCGCGGCTGGCGGGCGCGTTATCTCAAAGAAAAGTTCTCGACCGATAGCTACTTTAAGAAATGATGAACGATGAATGATGAACGATGAATTAGGGGGACGGTGACTGATTGCAATGGGCGCAAGCTCTGGCAGCTCATCATTCATCATTCATCATTCATCGTTCATCATTTCCCCATCACTCTTGCTTGACGAACTTGAGCGCCGCCGAGTTCATGCAGTAACGCAGGCCGGTCGGGCGCGGGCCATCGTCGAAGACGTGGCCGAGGTGGGCGGCGCAGCGGCTACATAGCACTTCGTCGCGCACCATACCATAGCTCGTGTCGCGCTTGATCTCGACGTTGTCTTCGTCAACGGGCTTATAAAAGCTCGGCCAGCCGGTGCCCGAATCGAACTTGGTGTCAGAGCTGAACAGCTCCAACCCGCAGCAGACGCAGATGTATTTGCCCTTCTCGTGATTGTCCCAATACTCGCCGCTGAAAGCGCGCTCAGTGCCGTGGTGGCGGGTGACTTCGTACTGATCCGGCGTCAGTTCCTTGCGCCACTCTTCATCGGTTTTGACTACTTTATCGGTCATCTTTCGCCCTTTCTTTTGTGAATGTATTTGGTGTTTAGAAATTGCCTGCGCGCAGGATTCTATTCTCGCAACGGTCAGCGCCGCGATGCATGCGCACAGTGACAGGCTGACAATTAATCTCATCATTGCACCTCGTCTCACGCCGTCGCGCAAGGGTTATCAATGGAGGCGGCCTGGCCTGTGAACAACTCCGCGCCGCGTTCGGTGATGACCATGATGTCTTCGAGGCGGACGCCGAATTCGCCGGGGATGTAGATGCCCGGCTCGTCGCTGAAGGTCATGCCCGGCTCCAGCTTCGTCTTGTTGCCGCGCACCAGATAAGTCCATTCGTGGCCATCCATGCCGATGCCATGACCGACGCGGTGCGTGAAGTATTTATAGTCCGGCCCGTAGCCGGCGTCGGCAATCACCTGCCGCGCCGCCGCGTCGACGTCTTCGCAGGCGACGCCCGGACGCGCCGCTTTCAAAGCCGCCGCCTGGGCGCGCTTGACGATCTCCCACACTTTGAGCTGCTTCTCCGACGCCTTGCCAAAGATCGTCGTGCGCGTGATATCGGATTGGTAGCCCATCACCGAACAGCCCCCGTCAACTAAAACGATGTCGCCTTCTTTGAGCTTCTGCGGCGTGACTGTCCCGTGCGGCGAAGCCGACCACGCGCCGAACAAGACCAGCGCGCCGCCCTGTGCGCCCAGCTCGCGGTGCGCCGCACTGATCTTCTGCCCAAGTTCGACGTGCGTCATGCCTTCGCGCAATGATTTGAGCGCCACCTCGTACGCCTTGAGAGTGATCTGATTGGCCAGACGACTCAGCTCAAGCTCATGCGCTGTCTTGATGCGGCGACAACGCGCCGTCACAGGGTCGGCGCTGGTGATTTCAATCGTCGGCGCGGCTTTGGCGACGCCGTCCGAGAAACGAAAATCCACCGTCTCTTCAATGCCGAGCTTGCCGGCCGTGATGCCGCGATCCTTGAGAATCTGCGCCACCAGCCGGTAAGGACTTTCATCTTCCTGCCAGGTGCGCACATCGCCGGCGAACTTGATCTGCTCAAGGGCGCGGTCTTTTTCAAAGGCCGGCGTCACGAATGCCAGCTCGCCCTTCGCCGGAATGACGCAGGCGAACATGCGCTCGCTGTTGCCCCACTGCGTGCCGGTGAAATAGTTGAGGCTGGTGCCGCCGGTCAGCATGATGGCCGCGATACCGGCGTCACGCATATGGCGGCGGGCGCGCTCCTGGCGCTCAAGGTATTCTTCGCGAGTGATCGGCCTGGCCTGCTTCGCCAGGTTAGGCAACTGGCCCGCATCTTGCCCGAGCAACTCCTTCGGGTCGGCAGCAAGCGCGAGCGCGCCGAGGGCGCTGAATTTCATGAAGTCCCTGCGATCAATGCTCATCAGTCTCTCCTTCGAGTCGAGTTGCGGTTCAGTGGGATGCATGATGATAACCGCTTTGCAGCGTGATGTCAGGGCGCAAATGCCGCCCGCATTTTTCATCATGCCGCAGAGCCCGCCAATCACGCCGACAGGCCGCTTCGTCACAGCGCCGCGTGTCTTTTCAACCTCTGCCTGCTATGCTCAACGCGCTTTCAAACAACACACCAGTGGAACCTCTTACCTCAAGGAAACAGACTGATGAAGATCAAAGCCGTTCTGCTCGCCCTGATGTTATTGATTGTCAACTGCGCCGCCCTGGCGCGGGACGCCCGACTGCAAGGCGCAAAGCCGCAAGTCATCGCTTTTGTCGGCGTCAACGTCGTGCCGATGGATCGTGAGCGCGTCATTGAAAACCAGACGGTCATCGTGCGCGGTGACCGCATTGCCGAGATCGGCCCTGCCGCGAAGATCAAAGTGCCCGCCGATGCGCTGCGCGTCGAAGCCAGAGGCAAGTACCTGATGCCCGGCCTCGCGGAGATGCATGGCCACTTACCGCATCCGAACCAGGGCGAGGCGTTGAGCAATTCGTTTCTCCTGTTGTTTGTCGCCAATGGTGTGACGACGGTGCGCGGTATGTTCGGCTTTCCTAATCATCCGGCCTTGCGCGACCGCATCAATCGCGGCGAAGTCTTCGGGCCGAAACTCTATGTCGCCGGCCCGGCCATGACCGGCCAGTCGGTGCATTCGCCGGAAGAGGGCGCGCAGAAAGTCCGCGAGTACAAACAGGCGGGCTTTGACCTGCTGAAGATTCACGAAGGCTTGTCCTTGGCGACTTATGACGCGATTGTGAAGACGGCCAAAGAAGTCGGACTGCCGTTCGGCGGCCACATCCCTGACGCCGTCGGATTGCCGCATGCGCTCAAGGCGGGACAATCAACCGTCGAGCACCTCGACGGGTACGTTGAAGAGTTAGAAGCCGACGATTCGCCGGTGCGGAACGCTGACCCGATGACGCACGCGCAGAAGTTTGTCGATTACCTGGACGAGCGAAAAATACCGCGGTTGGTCGAGGCGACGCGCGAGGCCGGCGCATGGGTGGTGCCGACGATGGCGCTCTGGCAGGCGTTTATGGGAACGGAGAGCGTCGAATCGCTCAAGCAGCGGCCGGAGCTGAAGTATGTGCCACAGGCGATGGTCAACCAGTGGGCACAGCAGCGCGCAGGCCAGTTGATGCAGAACCCCGACCCGAAGCCGGGGCAGCGCGTCCTCGATCTGCGCAACAAGATATTGAAAGCGTTGCAGGAAGGCACGGGCAGAGTGATGCTCGGCTCGGATGCGCCGCAGTTGTTCAGCGTGCCGGGCTTTTCGCTGCACCGCGAGATGCAGGCGATGGCGCGCGCCGGGCTGACCCCGTACCAGATACTCACGGCGGGAACGCGCAACCCGGCGGTTTACTTGAAAGCCGAAGGCGAGTTCGGCACCGTCGAAGTCGGCAAGCGCGCCGACCTGATTCTGGTTGATGACAACCCGCTCAAAGACGTGGCCAATGTCGCCCGGCGTTCGGGCGTCGTGTTGCGCGGCCAGTGGCTTTCGGAAGACAGCCTGCGCAAGATGCTCGACGACCTGGCGGCGACGTATGTAAGTAACAAATGATCAATGACGCATAAAGCGGCAGCGTTCACCGCAGAGGACACAGAGGACGCAGAGCGGGCGCAGAGAGAAATGACGGGCCCCCTCTGCGCATCCTCTGTGTCCTCTGCGGTGAATAACTGCTGATCCCAAGAACTGAGTGCATCACTAGACAAGGCGCGCTGATTTGCATATTCTCTGCGCAATATGGAACTCAAAGATAAAGTCGCTGTCGTCACCGGCGGCGCGACCGGCATCGGACGCGCCCTGTGTCGCCGCTTCGTCGGCGAAGGCGCTCGCGTCGTCGTCGCCGATATTGACGAAGCGGGCGCAAGCGAAGTCGCTGAATCTATCGCCGGGCTCGCCGTCCGAACCGATGTCAGCCGCGAAGAGGATGTCGTTCAGCTCGTAGCCAAAGCTACAGAGCGCTACGGGCAAGTTGACCTCTTCTGCTCGAATGCCGGCATTGCCCTGGACGGTGGGCCAGAGGCGAGCGATGAAGGTTGGGAGCGCATCTGGAAGATCAACGTGATGGCGCACATCTATGCGGCGCGCGCCGTGCTGCCGCAGATGCTTGAGCGCGGCGACGGTTACCTGTTGCAGACCGCGTCGGCGGCGGGCCTGCTCACGCAGGTCGGCTCGGCGCCCTACTCTGTGACTAAGCACGCGGCGGTGGCGTTCGCCGAATGGCTGGCGATCACCTATGGCGATCAGGGAATTAAAGTCTCTTGTTTATGCCCGCAAGGCGTGCGCACCAACATGCTCGAACAGGCGCGCGGCGGCGGTTTCCTGCGCGACGGCGCGCTCGATCCTGATCGCGTCGCTGACATCGTCGTGGCCGGCCTGCGCGTCGAGCGCTTTCTGATTCTGCCTCACCCTGAAGTCCTCGAATACTTTCGCCGCAAGTCGGACGATTATGACCGCTGGGTTCGCGGCATGCGGCGGCTCAACGAGAAAGTCAAAGCCATCATCGCCGACGCCGACGAACCGCATTGACGCGCAGGTCGCGCTCGCGTCTTGATTAACGCTTCTTCACATCACGTTGCGCAGCAGTCGCCGCGCCGCTTCGGTCGTCGCGCCATAGACGAAGTGAGAGGCCAGCGAGTAGAGATGCTTCGACACGGGGTAGGCGCTCGGCGATTTCGAGAGGCCGAGCAGCGGCACCACCGCCTCGTCGGCGACTGCCCAGACCGCCGCGCCAAACGGCAGCCCGAAGCCGGCGCTCGCCGCCGGCGTCCATTCTGCCGCCGCGCCATAAATCATGCCGCTCGACATCGCCATTGCGTAATGCATTGCCGGCCCGGCAATGCGGCGCTCGGATTTGGTCAATTCGTGGTCGAAGATTTCTTCGGAGATGGCATCGGCGGCTTTGACCGTGGCGGGCTCATCTTCGTCTTCTGACTGTTGCTCGCCGTCAAGCTGCTGCTGGCCGACATACTGGCGCGGCGGGTGGGCGTGTTGGGAATCCCTGTCGTCTTCGGTGAGCTTGCTCCAGAGGTTTTGAAACCCATCCATCACCAGGCCGCCGGCCAGCCCGGCCAGTGCGCCTACGAGGATGCCTTTCAACGGTTCTGCCTGCCTGTGCATGATTGATTGTCCCTCGATTGATTTCGGCAAGCGTCCGCTCGGAGCCTAAGGCTCAAATTCATTGTCGCCGCTGTGTCTGTGGCTGGCAAGCGCGGCGCACACCGCGGTTGCGGGCTTTCGCGCAACGCCTGCGAAAGTTTACTCAACTGGCCGCGAGCGAGGGCGGCTAACTGTTCAAAATGGCCGCGGCATTTTTCTTGCTCTATGTCTGCATGGTTCCTTCTGGTTCAGGTGGGTCACTGTTTAAAAGCGGCGGCTGCCGGCAAGCAGCGAGCGGCAGCCGCCGCGCATCCGGTGGCGGGAGAGCGTATGCATTCACCTTATGGAATGGAGATTGTCGAGAACTGCGCCGAGTGCCGCCTGCGCACTGACGCTTTCTTCTGTAACCTGCCTGCCGAGCTGTTGAAGGAGTTCGAATCGCTCAAGTACGCCACCATCTTTCCGCGCGGCGCGATGCTATTTGTCGAAGGGCAGGCGCCGCGCGGCGTCTTCATGCTCTGCTCGGGCCGCGTCAAGCTGACCACCTGTTCGGGCGAGGGCAAGGCGCTGATCACCCAGATTGCCGAGTCGGGCGAGCTGCTCGGGCTGAGCGCGACGATCTCTGGCAAGCCTTACGAAGTCACTGCCGAAACTCTATCGCCGTGTCAGGTGAACTTCATCCGACGCGAAGACTTTCTGCGCCTGTTGACTGAGCGCGGCCCCGTCTGTCTGCGCGCCGCCGAGTACTTGAGTCAGAGCTACCACGCGACGCATGAGCATGTCCGCTCGCTGGGGCTGTCTTCGTCGGCGTCCGAGAAGATGGCGAAACTGCTGCTCGAATGGGGCGAGCGCAACGGCAAGCCTTCGGAGAAGGGCATCCTGTTAAAGCTCACCTTGACGCACGAAGAGATCGCCCAGATCATCGGCTCGTCGCGCGAGACCGTGACCCGATTGTTGGGCGATTTCAAGAACAAGCAATACATCTACGTCAAAGGCTCGACCCTGATCCTGCGCAACAAAGCGGCGCTCGAAGCCATGGTCAATTCCTAGCGCAGTTTTCAATCGGGTGTAGCGCAAGGCGGTTAGCTTGCGCGAGCCGATGCGCAAGCTAACCGCCTTGCGCTACAAGGCAAGCGCAATCGCCTCCCCACACCAACCAACCTGAGCCTGTGACGGCGGTCACCGAGAGCCGTGATGCCAGTCATAGCGAATCACCGCCCGCCTGCGGCAAACTGACGGCGTATTGACAGGTGCGATTCAATTGCCGGAGCGCGGGAGGGCGACAAGTCGTGACTCATGTCGTAGGTCGAATTCACAGCGAAGCGGTGTGTGGTTTCCTCGAAGCCGCGGCGCTCGATGCAGGTTCCGCCGACAGCCTCTCGGTGCTGATGCGCGCCGCTCTGATCGGCGACACGGCGGCGCTCACGGCGCTGCTCGACCGCGGCGCGAGCACGGATGCGCGCGACGCCGTGGGGCGCACGCCGT
This sequence comes from Blastocatellia bacterium, assembly GCA_035275065.1. Classification (NCBI taxonomy): domain Bacteria; kingdom Pseudomonadati; phylum Acidobacteriota; class Blastocatellia; species Blastocatellia bacterium. The sequence continues at coordinate 155,074 of DATENM010000153.1, read as the reverse complement.
TGATGGAAGCGGTGTTCGCCGGGCACACCGAAGCGGTCGCCTTGCTGCTCGCACGCGGCGCCGACCCGAACGCCACCGACAGCGCCGGCTGGACGGCGCTGATGGAAGCGGCGTCGAAGGGCCGCACAGAGATCGTCAAGACCCTGCTCGATTACGGCGCTGATCCCACCTACTGCAACCCCAAAGGCTGGAGCGCGCGGCGGGCGACGCCGCGCAGTCAGGTCGAGATCATTCACTGTTTGAAACAGGCCGGCGGCTAAGCCGTCAGGGGATTTTCTCGCATTCATCAACCTCGCGCCATCACTCCACCCGACTCGCTTTTCTCCGCATTACTGCTCATACGATGAGTCTTAGCGATTGCCGCGCAGGCTCGCCAATCTGCGGCACGCGGTTTTCTCTAGGTGGCTCTGAACAATTCGTACAGGGGGATTTTCAACATGCGTGAGCAAGTCACGATTGATGGCAATGAAGCTGCGGCCTATGTCGCTTACAAGACCAACGAAGTGATCGCCATCTATCCGATCACCCCATCGTCGCCGATGGGCGAATTCGCCGACGCCTGGACGGCGCTCGACGAAAAGAACATCTGGGGCATGCCGCCCATCGTCCGCGAGATGCAGTCGGAAGGCGGCGCGGCGGGCGCCGTCCACGGCATGCTGCAAGCCGGCACGCTGTCAACGACCTTTACCTCAAGCCAGGGCCTGCTGTTGATGATCCCGAATATGTTCAAGATCGCCGGCGAGCTGACCAGCACCGTCTTTCACATCGCCGCGCGCGCCGTGGCGACGCACGCCTTATCGATCTTCGGCGACCACAGCGACGTGATGGCGACGCGCTCTACGGGGTGGGGCATGCTCTTTTCGAACTCTGTTCAGGAGGTCATGGACTTTGCGCTGATCGCCCAGGCCGCGACCCTGGAATCGCGCGTGCCATTCCTGCATGCCTTTGACGGCTTCCGCACCTCGCACGAAGTCTCGAAGATCACCCGGCTCACAGACGCAGAGATTCGCGCCGTGCTCAACGACGAGCTGGTGCGGGCGCACCGCGAGCGCGCCCTGTCTCCCGACCATCCGGTGATTCGCGGCACGGCGCAGAACCCGGATGTCTTCTTCCAGTCGCGTGAGCGCGCCAATCCTTTTTATCAGGCCGCGCCGTTCATCGTCGAAAAGGTCATGGACAAATTTGCCGAAGCGACGGGCCGGCGCTATCGCCTCTTTGATTACGTCGGCGCTAAGGATGCCCAGCGGGTCATCGTGATGATGGGGTCGGGCGCAGAGACCGCCGAAGAGACCGTCCGGGCGCTCGTCGAGCGCGGCGAAAAAGTCGGCCTGCTGAAAGTCCGCCTCTACCGTCCCTTCTCAAGCCGTCACCTGCTTGACGCCCTGCCGCCCAGCACACGCGCCATTGCCGTGCTCGACCGCACCAAAGAGCCGGGCAGTGTCGGCGAGCCGCTCTATCAAGATATTGTAACCGCCATCACCGAAAGCCTGATGAGCAACGAAGGGCGCTTCGCGCAACTGCCGGTGGTCATCGGCGGGCGCTATGGGCTGGCGTCGAAAGAGTTCACCCCGGCAATGGTCAAGGCGGTCTATGACGAGCTGACCCGGCCTTATCCGAAGAACCATTTCTGCATCGGCATCACCGACGACGTGACGATGACGAGCCTCGCCTTTGACGAGTCGTTCGACATCGAGCCGGACGACGTGGTGCGCGGCGTCTTCTGGGGATTGGGCGCCGACGGCACGGTCAGCGCCAACAAGAATTCGGTGAAGATCATCGGCGAAGAGACGCCGAATTACGCGCAGGGCTATTTCGTTTACGACTCGAAGAAATCAGGCGCGGTCACGGTGTCGCACTTGCGCTTCGGGCCGCGCCCGATTCGCAGCACCTGCTTGATCCGCCGCGCCAGCTTCGTCGCCTGTCACCAGTTCAATTTTCTTAAACGCTACGACGTGCTGGCGCTTGCCGACCGGGGCGCGACCTTCCTGCTCAACGCGCCTTACAACGCCGACGAGGTATGGGATCATCTGCCGCGCTCGGTGCAGCAGACGATTATCAACAAGCAGTTAAAGCTGCACATCATCGATGCGGTCGCGGTGGCCCGCGCCACCGGCATGGGCGTCCGAATCAACACGATCATGCAGACATGCTTCTTTGCCATTAGCGGTGTGCTGCCGCGCGAAGAGGCCATCGCCAAGATCAAGGAATCGATCAAGAAAACCTATGGGCGGCGCGGCGAAGCGGTCGTTAAACAGAACTATCGCGCCGTCGAAGAGGCGCTCTCGCACCTGCACCAGGTCCAGGTCCCTGAGCGCGCCACTAGCGAGTTCGACATCGCGGCGGTGGTGCCCGAGTCGGCGCCGCGCTTCGTCAAAGATGTGACCGCGCCGATCATTGCCGGTCGCGGCGACGAACTGCCGGTGAGCGCGTTCCCGCTTGACGGCACCTACCCGGTGGGCACGGCGGCGTGGGAGCGGCGCAACATCGCCCAGGAAGTGCCGCTGTGGGAGCAAGACCTCTGCATCCAGTGCGGCAAATGCGTGCTGGTCTGCCCGCACGCGACCATCCGCGCCAAAGTCTGTGACACCGCTTTGCTCGCAGGCGCGCCCGCAGGGTTCCGCTCGATGCCGGCGAAGTGGCGCGAGCTGGGCGACAAGGCTTACACGATCCAAGTCGCCGTCGAAGACTGCACAGGCTGTCGCCTCTGCGTCGAGGTCTGCCCGGCCAAAGACAAGAGCAACGTGTCGCGCAAGGCGCTGAACATGGTCGAGCAGTTGCCGCTGCGCGAGCCGGGGCGCGAGTGGTGGGATTACTTTTTGAAGCTGCCCGACGTGCAGAAGAATGGCCAGATGAAGTTCAACACGATCAAGAACATTCAACTGCTGCAACCGTTGTTCGAGTTTTCGGGAGCCTGCTCGGGCTGCGGCGAAACGCCTTATGTGAAACTGGTCACACAACTATTTGGCGAGCGCGCCATCATCGCCAACGCCACCGGCTGTTCGAGCATCTACGGCGGCAACCTGCCGACGACGCCCTACACCGTCAACGCCGAAGGGCGCGGCCCGGCCTGGAGCAATTCGCTGTTCGAAGACAATGCCGAATTCGGGCTCGGCATGCGCCTGGCGGCAGATCATCAACGCGAATACGCTCGCAGTCTCATCAAGCGCCTGGTGCCGGTGATTGGCGAGGCGCTCACCACCTGTCTGACCAAAGAGGTCGAGCCGACCGACGAGGCGTTAACCATTCGCCGCCAGTGTGTCGAAGCATTGAAGGCAAAGTTGCGCGACCGGCGCGAGCCCGAAGCCCGCGACTTGCTGGCGGTCGCCGACGCCCTGGTGCCGAAGAGCGTCTGGATTGTCGGCGGCGACGGCTGGGCTTACGACATCGGCTTCGGCGGGTTGGACCACGTACTGGCGAGCGGCCAGAACGTCAACATCCTGGTGCTAGACACCGAAGTCTACTCGAACACCGGCGGTCAGGCGTCAAAGGCGACGCCGATTGGCGCGGTGGCAAAGTTCGCCGCTGGCGGCAAGCCGACGCCCAAGAAAGACCTCGGCTTGATGGCGACCAGTTACGGCAACGTCTACGTCGCGCAGGTGGCGATGGGCGCTAACGACCAGCAGACCGTCAAGGCGTTCATCGAGGCCGAAGCCTATCCGGGGCCGTCGCTGATCATCGCCTACTCGCACTGCATTGCCCACGCGATTGATATGGCCAAGGGCATGACGCATCAGAAGATGGCCGTGGATTCGGGCTACTGGCCGCTCTATCGCTTCGACCCGCGACTGGCGGACGAAGCGAAGAATCCCTTCCAACTGGATTCAAAAGACCCGTCGCTGGCGCTGAAGGATTACATCTACACCGAAGGGCGTTACCGCATCCTTCAGCAGAGCGACCCGGAAGCCGCAAAGACTCTGCTGGGGCAGGCGCAGCAAGCCGTCAACGACCGCTGGCGGCATTACAAGAAGCTTGCCGAAACGAAGCAACAGGCGTAGGGGCAGGGACACGCACTGCTCCTACAGAGGAACCCATCATGGACCTGCGAACGGAATATCTCGGACTGACGCTGAAGAACCCCATTGTGCCGTCGTCGTCGCCGCTGTCGTACACGATAGACAGCATCCGCCGCCTCGAAGACGCCGGCGCGGCGGCGGTCGTCATGTATTCGCTCTTCGAAGAACAGATCACCGCAGAGAGTTACTACCTTGATTACTACCTGAGCCACGGCACCGACAGCTACGCCGAATCGCTCAGCTACTTTCCAGAGATGGCGCGCTACAACGTCGGCCCCGACAAGTACCTGGAACTGATTCGCCAGGCCAAAGAGACCGTAGACATTCCCATCATCGGCAGCCTCAACGGCGTATCAACCGGCGGCTGGATCGATTACGCCGGCATGATCGAAGAGGCCGGCGCCGACGCGCTCGAATTGAACGTCTATTATATTCCGACCAGCACCTACCTGGCGGGCGCGGAGGTCGAATACATCTACACAGACATCCTGCGCGACGTCAAAAACAGGGTCGAGATACCGGTGGCCATGAAGCTCAGCCCTTACTTCAGCTCGCCGGCCAACATGGCGCAGCGCCTCTACGAAGGCGGCGCGAGTGGGCTGGTGCTGTTCAACCGTTTCTACCAGCCGGACTTTGATCTCGAAAGCCTCGAAGTCGTGCCCAGCCTGCGCCTCAGCACTTCCGACGACCTGCGGCTGCCGCTGCGCTGGGCGGCCATCCTCTATGGTCATGTGCCTGTAGACTTCGCCATCACCAGCGGCGTGCATACCTATCAAGACACGCTCAAGGCGCTGATGGCCGGCGCCAGGTGCGTGATGATGGCCGCCGAGCTGTTGCAGAACGGCATCGGCCGCATCGCGAAAATCCTCGCCGAGATGAAAGAGTGGATGGAAGGCCATGACTATGAATCGGTCGAGCAGATGATTGGCAGCATGAGCCAGCAACACGTTATCGAGCCAGCCGCCTTTGAGCGCGCCAATTACATGAAGGCGCTGGCGTCCTACAAGAAGTGACAAGTGACAAGTGACAAGTGACAAGACGTGGTCACTCCGCATCCTGTCAAGGCATGGCCAGCGCAGTTCTTCTTGTCACTTGTCACTTTCCCGAGGCGTGATGGGCGAACAACAGGTCAAAGAGGGGAATAAGCCGCAAGAGCTGCGCGTTTTCATTCGCGCGCTGCTCAACGACCTGCGGGCGCTGCGGCAGATCATCGATGCCGGGATGATCGAAAGCGACCGGCGCAGAATTGGCGCCGAGCAAGAGCTCTTTCTGGTCAATCCGGCGTGGCGGCCCGCGCCTGTCGCCATGCCCATGCTTGAGCGCCTTCGCGACCGGCACTTCACCAACGAGATTGCCCTGTTCAACCTCGAAGTCAATCTTGACCCGCTCAATTTTCAGGGCAATTGTCTGGTCGAGATGGAGCGGCAACTGTCTCGGCTGGTTGCCAGGGCGCGGGCCGCGGCGCGAGATTGCAATGCCGATGTGGCGCTCGCCGGCATCCTGCCGACGGTGCGCAAATCCGACCTCGGCCTTGAGAACATGACGCCGAAGCCGCGTTACTTTGCGCTCAACGACGCGCTCAAGCAATTGCGCGGTTGGGCCTACGAGATGAAGATCGCCGGCCTCGACGAGCTTAACCTGCGCCACGAAACCTGGATGATGGAAGCCTGCTGCACCAGCTTTCAGATCCACTTTCAAACCGGCGCCGACGAGTTTGCCAATCTCTATAATCTGGCGCAACTGGTGACCGCGCCGGTGCTGGCGGCGGCGGCCAATTCGCCGCTGTTGTTTGGGCGTAAGCTGTGGCGCGAGACGCGCATTCCGCTCTTCGAGCAGTCGATTGACACGCGCAACGCCAGCTACCACCTGCGCGAGCGCCGCCCGCGCGTCAGCTTCGGCAGCCAGTGGGTCAGGCGCTCGGTGATCGAGCTGTTTAAGGAAGACATCGCGCGCTTCCGCGTGCTGCTGGGCGCTTGCGATGAGGAAGACCCGTTCGAGATGCTGCGCCAGGGGCGCGTGCCAAATCTCTCGGCGCTGCGCATCTACAACAGCACGGTGTGGCGCTGGAATCGCGCCTGCTATGGCATCACAGAGGGTCGCCCGCACCTGAGAATCGAAGCCCGCGCCCTACCTTCCGGGCCGACCGTCGTTGACGAGGTGGCGAACGCCGCCTTTTTCTTCGGCCTGATGAGCGGGTTGTCCGCCGAAGTCCCAGACGTTGCCGGCGCGCTGCGCTTCGAGCAGGCGAAAGCGAATTTCCTGGCGGCGGCGCAGATGGGGCTTGATGCTCAATTTGAGTGGCTCGGCGGTCACGTTCTGCCGGCGCCACAATTGATTCTCAATCACCTGCTGCCGGTGGCGCGCGCCGGCCTGCAAGCTCACCGGATCACGGACGCCGACCGCTACCTCGACATCATCGAAGCGCGCGTGCGCTCGGGGCAGACCGGCGCGCAATGGGCGCTGGGCTCTGTCGCAGAGATGCGCAAGCAGGGCACACGCGACGAAGCGTTGACCTCGCTTGTGGCGACGCTGGTGCGGCGGCAGCACGCCGGAGAGCCCGTACACACATGGCCGCTCGCCGAAGTGATGGAGGATGAGATGGCGCGAACCAGTTACCTGACGGTCGAGGAGTTCATGACCACAGACCTCTTCACCGTTCACCAGGACGAACCGCTCGATCTGGTGGTCAACCTGATGGATTGGAATCACGTCCGCCACGTCCCCGTCGAAGACGAGCAGGGGCGGCTGGTCGGTCTGCTCTCAGTCTTTGAAGTGCTGCGACGGCTCGAAGAGAACGCCTTGCAGGGCCGAGCCGAGCCGGTGGCGGTCAGCCAGATCATGCAGCTCCAGCCGCCGGTGATCGCCCCAGAAACGCCGACGCTCGACGCCATCGCCTTGATGCGGCGCGACCACGTAGACTGCCTGCTGGTGGTCAAAGAGGGCCGTCTGATCGGCCTGCTTACGGAGCGCGATTTCATCACCGTCGCCGCCCGCCTGCTCGGACAGCGAGCGAAAAACTCGAACGCCTCAGCAAATACGGCAACCCTGTGACGGCGGTCACAATCAAGGGTGACACCGGTCATAGCCCGCCTGCCGCCATCGCCCTATAGTGGCAGCGATGGATAATCAATCGGCGAATCACGACTAAGACCGCAAGAGCCGCGCGCCGATCAGGAGGTCTAATGATGAAAGCTTACAGGGTAGGTTTACTGGTCATCGGCGCGCTGCTGGTGGCTTGCGTGATGGGGGCCGCCGGCAACGCCGACGGCGATAAATTGCAGAAAGCTGTCGTGCGCTTTGACGAGCCGGTCAAGCTGCTCGATGTCATCTTGAAGGGCGAATATGTCATCATTCACGACGACGAGCGCATGGCGAAAGGCGAAGCTTGCACCTACGTCTACACTCACGACAACGGCCAGCAGGGCAAGCTGGTGACGTCGTTCCACTGCATCCCGGTGGAGCGTCAGGCGACGGATCACTTCACGGTGCTGATTGGCGGATATGATCCCGCGACGCAATTGCCGGAATTGCTTGAGTACCGATTCGCTGGCAGCAGCGAAGGTCATAAAGTGCCGCGTCCAGCCGCTGTTCACCCGTAGCGAGCTGTAGCCTGACTGGCTGAGACGCGCAAAGGAGGTGTGTCATGCCGATTGCCGCTTATCTAATCCTTGCTATCGCTGCCGTGGCGATTCTCTATTTCGTCGCGCCGCTGGCCGTCAGAACCTTTCTTCGCTTTCGCGGCAAGCGGCTAATCACCTGCCCGGAGACCCGCCAGCCTGCCGGCGTTGACGTGGACGTTAAGCGCGCCACCTTGAGCGCCCTGGCCGGGTCGCCCGATCTAAGGCTGAAGAGCTGCTCGCGCTGGCCCGAACGCCAGGACTGCGGCCAGGAATGCATGCTGCAAATCGAGCTGTCGCCGGAAGACTGCAAGGTGCAGCACATCCTGACGAGCTGGTATGAGGATCGGTTCTGCGTCGGCTGCGGCAAAGCGTTTGGCGAAATTCATCTCTACGATCACAAGCCCGCCTTGCTAATGCCGGATGGCCGCACCGTCGAGTGGCGCGAGCTGCGCGCTGAGCAGATTCCGGCGGCGCTAGAGGCGGCCAAGCCGATCTGCTGGGACTGTCACATTATGAGGACGTTCGTGCGCGAGCATGGCGACCTGGTCGTCACGCGGCCCGCGCGTGACTTGCGCATTGCTCGTAAGTAGGAGGAAGGCATGAAACGGAGACTATTGACGATTGCAAGTATGCTTGCCGCCACATTGTTGGTGTGGGCGATGCCAGGGTCAACCGCGATGGCGCAGAAGTCACAGGCTGCGCCGTCGAGCTATGCGGTGAAGGGCAAGAAACTGTTCACGCAGTACTGCGCCAGTTGTCACGGCACGGATGGCCGCGGCGAGGGGCCTGTGGCGATGGCGCTCAAAGGCACGCCGCCCGACCTGACGATGCTGCAAGCGCCGGGCGAGAAGTTCCCGTTCTATCAAGTGCAGACCAAGATCGATGGCGAAAAAGCCACTAGCGCGCATGGCACGAGCCGCATGCCGGTTTGGGGCACGGTCTTGCGCCGCACACGGGGCGAGTTGCAGAAAGAGGCCGAAATCTACGCGCTCGTCCGTTACATCGCCGCCATTCAACAGCATGTGAATTAGCTCGCGCTGGGCGCGACCGCATAAACGAAGAGTGCCGCCGCTTCACAGGAAGCGGCAGCACTCTTCGTTTATCTACGGCGTTCGGAGCGCCGGCTAGTCGGGGATTAATCGGCTGTCGTAGAGCGCGCTGACGGGGCATCGCCGCGCTGCTCCATCGGCACATAATCGCGCTCGTCATAGCCGAGATAGATCTGCCGCGGGCGGGCGATCTTCTGCTCCTGGTCGAGCAGCATCTCTTCCCACTGCGCCAGCCAGCCGGCAGTGCGCGGAATCGCGAACAGCACCGGGAACATATCTACCGGGAAGCCCATCGCCTGGTAGATGATTCCCGAATAGAAATCAACATTCGGGTAGAGCTTGCGGCTGACGAAGTAGTCATCTTCCAGGGCGATGCGCTCAAGCTCCAGGGCGATGTCGATGACCGGGTTCTTGCCCGTCACCTCGAAGACCTCGTGAGCGATCTGCTTGATGATCTTGGCGCGCGGGTCGTAGTTCTTGTAGACGCGGTGGCCGAAGCCCATCAGCCGCACGTCGCCGTCCTTGACGCGGTTGATGTAGTCGCCGACCTTCTCTTTCGAGCCGATCTCGCCGAGCATCTTCAGCACCGCTTCATTGGCGCCGCCGTGCAGCGGGCCGTAGAGCGCCGCGGCGGCGCCGGCGACTGCCGAGAACGGATCAACGTGCGAGCTGCCGATGCTGCGCATGGCGTTGGTCGAGCAGTTCTGCTCGTGATCGACGTGCAGGATGAACAGCACATCGAGGGCGCGCTCCAGCGTCTGATCCGGCTTGTACTTCACTTCCGTCATCTTGAACATCATGTTGAGGAAGTTGCCGGTGTAGCTGAGATCGTTGTCCGGGTAGTTGTACGGCATGCCGATGCTGTGACGGTAGGCGAAAGCGGCCAGCGTCGGCATCTTGGCCAGCAGCCGATAAATCTGCTTGCGGCGCCCCTCGGCGTCAAAGATGTTCTTAGCATCTTTGTAGAAGGTCGAGAGCGCCCCGACCGTGCTGACCAGCATCCCCATCGGGTGTGCGTCGTAGTGGAAGCCGTCAATGAAGGTCTTGATGTTCTCGTGGATGAAAGTGTGGTGCGTGATGTTCCACGAGAAGTCCTGCAACTCGGCGGCGGTCGGCAGCTCGCCGTGCAATGTCAGGTAAGCGACTTCGAGAAAGTTGCTGCGCTCGGCGAGCTGTTCGATGGGATAGCCGCGATAGCGCAGGATGCCGAGGTCGCCGTCAATGAAAGTGATGCGGCTCTTGCACGACGCTGTGTTCATGAAGGCGGGGTCGTAAGTCATCAGGCCGAAGTCGTCGTCAGCGACTTTGATCTTGCGCAAGTCCATCGCCTTGATGGTGCCGTCGTTGATCGGTACTTCGTACTGCTTGCCCGTGCGATTATCAGTGATCGTCAGGCTTTCTTTGTCCATACCTGCTCCTTTCGGACTGGATGAAGACGGGCCGGACAGCGTCCTTGTGAAGGTCGCCGCCAGCGGCCAGCGGTTTATGAATCGCTGCTATTTGGATGATAGCAGAGAAATGATGAATGATGAAAAGGGGCCGGGGGCCAGGGGCCGGGGGCCGGGCATGAGGGAAGAAGCCTCGATGGCCTGTATCCGGCTCTGGAGGCCGCTTCCAAGTTACTCGGACTTCTCTCCCTGGTCCCCGGCCCCCGGCCCCTGGCCCCTTCTTTTGTACGGCACATAATGCGGCCTCCACATCGTCTCTTCGATGCGCGCTTCGATGTCGTCGCGCGAAGTCGCAACGGCTAGCCCTGAGCGTTGTGCTTCTAAGGCGACGGCCAGGGCGACGCGGCGCGACACCTTGCGGACTTCTTCAAGCGCCGGGAAGAGCGCCGCCGTTTCGTCGTGCAGCGCCGGCGAAAATTCGGCCAGCGCGCGCGCCGCCGCGACGAACATCTCGTCGGTGACGCGCTGCGCGCCCGCCGCAATGATTCCGAGCCCGACGCCGGGGAAGATGAAGGCGTTGTTGCATTGGCCGATGTGAATCACCCGCTTATCGAAGACGACCGCCGGGAAGGGGCTGCCGGTCGCCACCAGCGCCCGTCCATCCGTCCAGTCAATCAGGTCAATGGGCACCGCCTCGCTCTTCGAGGTCGGGTTCGACAGCGGAAAGATAATGGGCCGTTCGACATTCTCGGCCATTTCAATGATGAGTTCTTTGCTGAACGCGCCCGTCTGCGCCGAGGTGCCGATTAGCGCAGTCGGGCGGACGTTGCGCACCGCGTCGGCGAAGCTGATCTGACTGGGGTCGTCGAGTTGCCAGTCGGCGATGCGCTCCGCCGGCTGCGCGTATTTGGCCTTTGCCGGTTCGAGGCCGTTGCGGTCGGCGACCACCAGGCCATAACTATCCACATGAAAGATGCGCGACTTGGCTTCGGCTTCCGAGAGCCCTTCGGTCATCATCGCCGACAGGATGTGGTCGCTGATGCCGTGCGCCGACGAGCCGGCTCCGAGAATCAGGACGCGCTGCCGGCTGATCTTCGTGCCGGTGACTTCGCTCGCCGCCAGCAGTCCGGCCAGCGCCACCGCGCCCGTTCCCTGAATGTCATCATTGAAGGTGCAGAGCTGGCCGCGGTAGCGCTCAAGCAATCGCGCCGCGTTGTTTTTCGAGAAGTCTTCCCATTGCAGCAGCACCTTGGGGAAGCGGCGCTTTACGGCTTGCACGAACAGCTCGACGAACTCGTCATACTGCTCGCCGCGGACGCGCTCGTGCCGCCAGCCGAGATAGAGCGGGTCGTTGAGCAGCTCGCGGTTATTCGTGCCGCAGTCGAGCATGATGGGTAATTGCAAGGCCGGGTGAATGCCGGCGCAGAGCGTGTAAAGCGACAGCTTGCCGACGGGGATGCCCATGCCGCCGACGCCGAGGTCGCCCAGCCCCAGAATGCGCTCGCCGTCTGTAACGACGATCACCTGGGGATTCCGGTTGGGGGCGTTGGCGAGGATGGCGTCAATCTCGTGGCGCTGCGGGTACGAGATGAACAGGCCGCGCGGGCGGCGATAGATGCGGCTGTACTGCTGGCAGCCCTGCCCGACAACCGGCGTATAGATGATCGGCGTCATCTCGGTAATGTGCGCTTGCAGCAGACGGTAGAAGAGGGTTTCGTTGCGATCCTGCAAACTGATCAGGAAGATGTAGCGTTCGATATCGCTGGCTTTGTCTCGGAAGTTGCCATAGGTGCGTTCGAGCTGCTCTTCGACACTCGCCGGATGCGGCGGCAACAGGCCGAGCAGTCCGAACTCGCGGCGCTCGTTTTCCGGAAAGGCCGTGCCTTTGTTGAGCAGCGGGTTATCCAGCAAGGCATGGCCGGTCAGCGTGACTTCGAGGGCTTCTTCCGGGTCGTTTTCATTTCGTCTGATCATGGGTGCAATCATATACAGCTCGCTTTCGGCCCGCAATTTATGCGGGCGAAAAAGGCGGGCGGGAAGGCGCATAACATTTTGCCGGTAGCATCACAGGAATAAAGCCTTCCGCCGCGACCGACGAGCTGGCCGTGGTCGCCGGCAACCGCGTCACTTTGAAGAGCTTTGAAAGGGTTTCACGGGCGCACACACTGACGGTGCAGTACGACCCCGGACGGCTGCCCGTCTACCTCGGATTTGGGCTGCTCACTTTGGCTCTTTGTATGGTATTCTTTTATTCTCATCAAAGAGTGTGGGCCGTCGTAGAGCCTGACGGCAAACACACAACAATATATTTCGGCGGCAATACGAATCGGAACCGGCCCGCCTTCGAGGCCCGTTTCAATTCGCTTGTCGAGTCAGTCGTTGGAGGAAACGCAAAATGAGTCAAGCGATCAAGCCCACTAAGCCCATGGGCAGCGACCTTGAATTGAGCTTCGGCGGCAAGCTCGCGGGGATGGTGCCCGTGATTGCGCCGATGCTGCTGGCCCTCGCTTTCATCCTGTCCCGCCTCTACATCGGCCCGAAAGGGCTGCTCTACGAAGGCGCGATGACCATGCTGGCGCTCATCTGTTATATCAGCGCGGCAGTGATTCTGGTGACCAACCTGTTTGTGCGCGAGAGCGTCTTGCGCAAGCTCGGCCTCTGGGCAACGGCGCTCGGCGTCGCCTTTAACTTTGCCGGCTGGATGATGCGCTGGATCGAAGCCGGCGACGCCGAAGGCTGGAAATCCGGCATCAACGGCATCTGGCGATATTTCCCGCTCGATAATCTCTACCCGCTAACGCTCGGCTTCTGCTTCGGCGGCGCAATGACGACACTGGTGATCATTCGCAAAGAGAAGTACCAGCACATCGGCGCGCTTTCCATGCCGATTGTCACGGTCATCCTGACGATGGCCATGATGCTCGGCAACGCCATCTCGACGCTGCCGCCGATCCTCGACAGCTACTGGCGACCGATTCACGTTTCGATTGCGACCATCGCTTACGGCGTCTGCCTGGTGAGCTTTGGCCTGGCTGTCGCGTACCTGCTCAGGGACGGCGTGCGGACGGAAGCCCTGGCCATCGCGACGGCGCTTTACGGCGTGCTAGGGGTGTATGTCTGGGTCGGCCATTCACAGGTGCCTTTGAGCATGGAATATGGCGTGTCGATGATGATGGGCCGCTCGACTTTTCCCGTGCGCGCCACCTTGCCCGGCGTCGGCCCTTTGATGGAGCTGACTTTTATTTCCATCGGCCTGGCGCTGCTGCTGTTCGTCATTGACTGGTTCCGCCGCGACGCCAAAGTCAATCGCCTGGCGTGGCGGCTGTTCGGCGTCGCCGCGGGCCTGCAAGCCCTGGTGCTCGGCGTGCTCTTTTATCAACTGAAGACCATCAATAATCTCGCCGCGCATGTGCCGGCGAGCGCCCTGCCGAAGTTCGGCGAGTGGCTGGCGACGCAAAATAACGTCGCCATTCCGCCGGCGCAGTACGCCACGGTGGCGCAGAGTTTCTTGCAAGAGCGCTCCGCGGATTTCACCGTCAGCGCGCAATCGAATCCGGTCGAGATCGGCGGCTTGATCGGCCTGTTCGTGGCGCTGGTCCTGGTGGCGCTCTTCGCCTGGAAGCGCGAGCGCGTGGTCTCGGCATTGCCACAGTTACCGCAGATTGACGGGCTGTTATATCGCACGGTCGGCGTCGCCTTCCCGCTGCTGTCGCTGTTGCTGATCACCGGCGCGGTGTGGGCCAACGAGTCGTGGGGGCGCTACTGGGGATGGGATTCGAAAGAGGTCGGCGCGCTGGTCGCGTGGATGGCTTACGCGGGCTTCCTGCACACGCGCATCGCGCACGGCTGGCGCGGACGGCGCAGCGCCTACTTCGCGCTGCTCGGTTTTGCGCTGGTCATCTTCACCTGGCTGGGCGTGAGCTTCTTACTACCGGGCCTGCATTCTTACGCCGAGCCCATGAGCTAACGAGAAGGCAAAAGGCAAAAGGCAAAAGGCAAAAGGCAAAAGGTCGGCAGGGGAGCCAATAGATAGGATCGCGCGCTTTCACCATTCGTCTCTTCCTATCTATTCATCCGGCTCCGCCACTTTTGCCTTTTGCCTTTTGCCCTTTGCCTTTTGCCTTGCGGCGCAGCCGCAGCCGCCTACCTGCCTGGGTATTTCCCCTCATGAGCTTGCGGAAATTCTCGCAGGCCGAGCGCCGCTCAGGGGCGTGAAAACGCTGATCCGTTGCGTCTATCTGCTGGCCACTTACCACCCTCTTCCAATTTAAACTGCATCGCTAAAGGGCAATTCCGCTGACGCCGGCGTGAGTGGCGAATTCTTCAACGCTCCTGTTGAGGTTGTGAACAGAAATTGCGATAGGTCGGGCTGGTTGGTTGTAAACGCTGCTTACAGGTTGTGACGCCTATCACAGGCGCTTGTGACAGCGCGCATCGCAAGGCCCGCACCAACGATTTACATTGGTTGGCGAAGAGAAGGAGGGGAGTGAATGGATCCCTTAAAGCACATCAAAATACTCGTCATCGCCGGTTGCCTGGCGCTGGGGCTCGTGCTTGTGACCGTTAGCTCGCTGTCCGTGAAGACAGAGGCGAGCGACAAGAGCGCCCCCGCCGTGACCGCCGCGAATACCGCTCAATCAGATTTTGTCGGCAGCGAAACCTGCCAGTCCTGTCACGAAGACCAATTCAACAGCTTTGCCAAGACCAAGCATTCCAGGCTGGCGCACGCCGGCTGGAAGGCCGAAAAGCAAGGCTGCGAATCCTGCCACGGTCCTGGTAAGGCGCACGTTGAAGGCGGCGGCGACAAGACCAAGATCCGCACCTTCGAGGGTGAAACCCCGAAGCAGAAATCCGAAGCCTGCCTGAATTGCCACGCCGGCAAAGAAGAGCACAACAACTACCGCCGCGGCGAGCACTGGCGCAATGACATCGGCTGTGTGGATTGCCACTCGCCGCACGTCACCTCGAAAGACGCCCAGCGGTTGGTCGGCCCGGCGGTCGGACGCCACGACGTGGCTTCGTCGATTGTGCCGCTCAGCCCGTTTGGCGAGCGCAGCAGCCGCGTCGAGCCTGAGAAAATGCTGGTGCGCAACGAGCCGCAGCTCTGCCTGATCTGCCACAACGAGATGAAGGCGCAGTTCACGCAGCCCTTCCATCACCGCGTGCTGGAAGGCACGATGAAGTGCAGCGATTGCCACAACCCGCACGGCGGCTTCGAGCAGAAACAGGCCAAGCTCGCCGTCGGCGTTGACGCCGCCTGCATCAAGTGTCACGCCGACAAGCAAGGGCCGTTCGTCTACGAGCACGCGCCGGCGAAGGTCGAAGGCTGCACCATGTGCCATAACCCGCACGGCTCGGCCAACGCCAAGATGCTGACGCGCAGCAATACGGCGCAGCTCTGCCTGGAATGCCACAGCAATCTGCAAACGCCTGGAGCGCCGAATACGCCGTCATTCCACAACATCACGACGGCGCGCTTCCAGAACTGCACGACCTGTCACGCGAAGATTCACGGCTCGAACACGCACCCGTTCTTTTTCCGATAAGGGCACAGGGGAGATGGAGGAATGACCATGAAAAACAGACTTGGATTCACACTGCTTTTCCTGCTGGGGTTCGTGCTCGGCCTGATCTTGATGGCCAACGACGCACGCGCTCAAGAGCCTGCGCCCGCCGATAAGACGACAGCCAAGACGACAGCCAAGCCCGCCGCCACGGACAACGCCAACGATGGCCCGTGGACGGTGGTGTCGAGCATCGAGCTTGGCGTGCGCGGCCTCGGCATCCACGGCAACGCCGACAAATACCGCAGCGACCTGAACTATCAGCCCGGCTTCCGCGTCTTTGACGCCGAGCTGCTGATGAAGTCGAACCACAATGACGGGCTGCTGTTTGATTCGCTGATGGTCAACTCGTTCGGCTGGGCCGAAGACCCGAACCGTTACCTGCGGGTGGACGTCGAAAAGACGAAAGCCTATCACTTCGACGCCAATTATCGCCGCTTCGATTACTTCAACAGCCTGCGCAACTACGCACTCAACCAGCACATCTCGAACACAGAGTACCGTCAGGGCGACTTCAACCTGACGCTGCTGCCGGCGAACCCGCACTTCCGCGTGAACCTCGGCTACTCGCTCGACCGCAACAGCGGCCCGGCAGTTCACACCTACGACTATCAGCGCGACGAATACCCTGTGCTGGCGCCCTCGCGTTACGGCGCGGACGATTACCGCGCCGGCTTCGACGCCCGTTTGTGGAAGGTTGACGTGTCGTTTATGCAGGGCTGGCGCTTCTTCAAAGACGACACGACCTATCTGACTGACCAGTTCCAGATCGGTAACAACCCGACCAACACGTCTGTGCTCAGTTCCTACAGGCGCGATCAGCCGACGCGCGGCGACACGCCTTACACGCGGCTGAGCCTGCACACCTTCCTGGCTAACCGGCTCGACGTCACCGGGCGCTTGATCTACGCCAAGACGACGAGCAAGTTCACCATGCTCGAAACCGCCACGGGGGTTGACGGCTCAGGACAAAAAATCAAGTCGGACACCTTCACGGCGCTCGGCACGACCGAGCGCCCGGACCTGATGGGCGATGTCGGCGTGACCTTCCGTTTAACGGATCGCATCCGCATCTCCGACACCTTCCGCGCCAACAACTTCCGCATCGATGGCGGCAACGAAGTGGCCGAGGCGCTCTTCAGGACGCGCATTCTTCAGGGCAACGAAGTGCCGGTGCTGCCGCTCATCACTGACACCGCGGCGCTGCGGACGATCAACTATCGTCGCTATCTCAACCTCTTGGAAGGCGACATCGAGATTCATCCGCGCTTCAGCCTGCACCTCGGCTACCGCTACACGGATCGCCGCGTCGAACAGCGCGCCCAGGACGTTAACCTGATCACCGGAGTCGAGCCCGAGCCGGAAACCGATCTGTTCACCAACTCGACGAACACCTTTATCCTCGGCTTCCGCGCCAAGCCGTTGAAAGTCTGGTCGCTCTACTTCGACATGGAGCACGGCGAGACCGACAACGTCTTTACGCGGACGGCGAGCTACGACTACACCAACTTCCGCGTGCGCAGCATCCTGCGCCCGACCAAGACGATTGCCATCAACACGTCGCTGGTGACCAAAGACAACACCAACCCGACGGTGGCGATTGATGGGCGTGATTTTGGCGCCGACGTGAATGTCCGAAACTTCACGACCTCGTTCGACTGGGCGCCGAACAACCGCTTCTTTTTCAACAGCGGCTACACCTACCAGCATGTGACGAGCGAAGCCCAGGTCGTTTACTTCCTGGCGAGCAGTGTGAAGGTCAATGGCATCAGCCGCTACTTCCTGAAGGACAGCTTCGCCTTTTTCACGGCCTTCTACGAAGTGCATCCGCGCCTGCGGCTCTATGGCGGCTATCGCTTCCACCGCGACCCCGGACAGGAAGGCCGGCTCAGCTCGCCGACCACAGGGCTGCTGATCGCGTCGTACCCGTACCAGTTCACCTCGCCCGAAGTGAAAGCTTCGGTGAAGCTGCACGAGCGGCTGGATTGGATCGTCGGCTATCAGTACTTCGACTTCAAAGAGAAGTTCGTCAACAACCAGTTTTACCAGGCGCACCTGCCGTACACGTCGCTGCGTTTCTACTTCGGGCGGCGCGAGTAGTCGGGGTTTGGTAAGGCTGATTACAGCAGCGGTTCATTGACAACCGAATAGCTGGTGGGCAAACAACCAACATCCGCCGGGCCAGCGCCCGGTGGCACAGCAAGCCGAGCGACCGCGCGGCGGTTCGGAGTCCGCAACGCTCCCGACCGCCGCCGGGCGCTTTCATCATTAACCGTTTCGCAAGCGACCCGCATGGGTCATTTCCATGCAGAAAGTCAAACATCATCCCCTGTGGGGAGATAAATAACGACCAGCGTGTCAGAGCGTAACCACTGGCCACTCCTACGGGGGCATCATACCTAATCTGGAGATGGCAATTATGTCCAAAAGATTCATGCAGCTCGTTACCCGAGCAATCCTCCTCGTCGGCCTCCTGGCCCTTACCCAGGCCGTTCAGGCACAAAACCCGACCCCCTCGATGTACAACCGGCCCGATTACAATTACAGCGAGTCGTCCAGTTGTATAAACTGCCACTTCGTGCGCGGCGCGGCGGGCGCCGACCACAACCTCGAAGCCGTCGGCATCATGTACGACGACACGAAGAAGAACTTCTACCTGACCGGCGGCGGCTGGCGGTCGTCGCAGCACGCCCAGTCGAATTACAAATCGACGCAGAACACCAACTGCGCCAAGTGTCATTCGCCGCTACAGGCGACTGCCGAAGCGGTCTTCTCGCCCGGCGCCTCGGAGCCCATCGCGGACGGCATGGTTGAAGGCGTCACCTGCGCCGCCTGCCATCCGAGCCACAACGCCGCCGTCGTCCTGGGCCGCCGCCTCGGCGTCTACAAGCTCGGCATGGATCGGGCGACCGCCGAAGCTTATGACGTGGTTCACGAGGGCGACGAAGATCGCCTATGTTTGAACTGTCACGAGAAACGTCACAACGAAGGCAACCCGGTCTTCGACATCATGTATGTTGCCGGCGTCCGCTGTATTGATTGTCACATGGCAGTCTACGGCCCGATGCAGGCGAACCCGGCGATTGAGAAGCGCGCCCATGACTTCAAAGTCGCCAAGAACCTGCCCTACTCCTGCGGCGTGCAGGGCGCGGTGGTGAGCTGCCACCCCGGCTTCAGCGCCGAAGCCACGGCGGCCTTCATCCCCTATATGAAAGACCAGCACCGCGAGATGTGGGTCAAGAATTCGAGCACCAAGAAGCTCACCAACGCCGTGCAGTACATGAAGCTCTGGCGGCAGCTCGAAGAGCAGGCGCAACGTTGAAGGCAAAAGTAAAAAGTAAAAAGGCAAAAGGTCGGCAGGGGAGTGAATAGGTAGCCTGAGGCTATCTTTTATTCCGGCTCCGCTACTTTTGCCTTTTGCCTTTTTACTTTTGCCTTCCCACCGCGGGTGGGCAATTCCTCGCAAGCGTTTGGGCCATTTTCCTCGAAGCCGCAGGCGACGGGTCGGCGAAAGTGCGAATTCCTGGGGTTTTGAGCGGGGAATGAGGGTTGCCTTACTGGTTGGCGACGGCCCGCACGAGGGCCGCGACGGGCGGTGCGACTGCCAGCTCAGGAAGTGACCGCCGCAGACATTTTGAAGAAAGGTGATGTAGAAATGAAACTCTCGACCAAACGGATCAAGTTGACGGTAATCACAACCATGTCGGCACTGGCGCTGGCAGTCACGTTCGCTTTCCAGCCCGCGACCCGCGCCTCTGTCGCCGTTGACGACGCGGCAGCGACCTACACGGCCAAGTGCAAGATGTGTCACGGCGCCAACGCCGAGAAGAACTTTGACGCCACGCTATCCGACGCCGACCTGCTGAAAGCCATCGTCGAAGGCAAAACCTCTGCCGAAGGCAAAAAGATGCCGGCTTTCAAATCCATGAGCGAGGATGCGGCCAAGGCGCTCATCGCTCACATGAAATCGCTCAAGCAGTAGATCGGGTTCCTTGCGAAGAGGCGGGCGGCGACCCGCCGGGTTCTTTCTGGTTAGCTCTCGTCGTTAATGACCACCTCCCATGCCCGATGCACGGCATTGCGTGTGGGAGGCATTTTTCAGCCCCGCTGGAAGAGGTGAGACGATGAAGCGCGTGGCCCTTCTACCTTTCTTATTCTTTTTCTTCTGGGCCGGCCAGTGGGTTGCGGGGACGTCGGCGACGATTGCCGCCGGCTCTGAATTGACGAATAGCGATTGTCTCGCTTGCCATAACGATCCGAAGCTGGCCAGAGAAGTGGACGGCAAAGTCGCCAGCCTGCACGTCAACGACTACGCCTTTGCCGGCTCGGTGCATGCGGCGCTCAACTGTACGAGCTGCCACGCGGACATCAAGCAACTGCCGCACGGCGCGACCCAGAAAGTCACCTGCGGCCAGTGTCACACCGACGCTAACGCCGCTTATGGCCACGGCCTGCATGCGCGCGCGATTCAGAACGGCGAGAACCGCGCCGCCACCTGCACAGACTGCCACGGCGACGCGCACCGGATTTTGCGCTCGTCCAAGGCCGGCGCGTTGACCAATCACCGCAACATCGCGCAGACCTGTGGCCGCTGTCACGGCGAGAAGTTTGTCATGGAAGGCACAGGGCTGACGAACCGGCCTTTCCTCTCTTACCAGGAGAGCGTGCATGGCCACGCCGTCGCCGAGGGGAATGCCGTGGCGGCGACCTGCACAGATTGTCACGGCAGCCACGACATCCGTCCGCCGAGCGATGTTGAGTCGCCGATCTTCAAGCTCAACGTGCCGAAGACCTGCGGCCAGTGTCATCCGGGCATCGCGCAGGAGTTCCGCGACAGCATTCACGGCCAGGCGGTGAGCCGCGGCAACAGCCGCGCCCCGGTCTGCACCGATTGTCACGGCATTCACATGATCAAGCCGCACATTGATCCCAGCTCATCGGTTGCGGCGCAGGCGCTGGCGCGGACGACCTGCGCTCAGTGCCACGAAAGCGTCAGGCTGTCTGAAGAGTTTGATGTCGCCGCGCACCGCGCCAGCTCGTACCTCGACAGCTATCATGGGCTGGCCTCGGAGCTGAGATCGAAGAAGGTCGCCAACTGCGCGAACTGTCACGGCGTGCATAACATCCTGCCGTCCACGGATGCGCGCTCGACAATCAACGCCGGCCACCTGCGCGACACCTGCGGCAAGTGCCACCCCGGCGCGAGCGATGCGTTCATCCAGGGCAAGATTCACCTGGACGGCGCCGCCTCGGCTGGCGACATCGGCTCGCGGGCGACGAATGTCGTGCGCTGGGTTTATCTGAGCCTGATCGTTCTGACCATCGGCGGCATGCTGCTGCACAACGGGCTGATCTGGCGCAAGAAGCTCCTGGCGCACCACCGCACCAGCGAGCGCTCGCTGGTGCGCATGACCGGCCAGCAGCGCGCCCAGCACTGGCTGTTGTTGGTGAGCTTCTTTGTGCTGGTCTTGACCGGCTTCGCGCTCAAGTATCCCGAATCGTGGCTCGGCCTGGTCTTCGGCGGCAGCGAGGCGCTGCGCCGCATTCTGCACCGCGGCGCGGCGGTCGTCATGCTGGGGGTCAGCCTTTATCATCTGGTCTACATCTTCCTGACCGGTGAAGGCCGCGGCAGCACGCTTGCCATGCTGCCGCGCTTGAAAGATGCGCGGGACGTAAAGCAGAACCTGCTTTACCTGCTGGGGCGGACGAGCGAGCGCCCGAAGTTCGAGCGCTTCGGTTACGCCGAGAAGGTGGAATACTGGGCGCTGATCTGGGGCACCTTCATCATGGGCCTTACGGGACTGATGATCTGGTTCAAGCTCGAATGGTTCAGCTTCGCGCCGCGCTGGTTGATTGACGTGGCGACGGCGGTTCACTTCTACGAAGCGATCCTGGCGACCGCCGCCATCATCGTCTGGCACTTCTACCACGTCATCTTCGACCCGGACGTTTATCCGCTCAATCTGGCGATGGTCGACGGGCGCGTGTCGGCGCACTGGTACAGCGAAGAGCATGAGCTTGAGTATGAAAGAATCATGCGCGGCAAAAGCCTGGAGGCCGCGTCAACGAGAAAATCCCCCTCGACGGAGCCGGGGCAGAATAAAGGCAGCGGCTATGATACCGCTCCCGCGCCGTCCGAGGGGGATTGAGTTCGGCGCGCGCCGGTCGCCGCCCCGGCGCGCGCTTTCGGTTCGAAGTGGCGCAAGGCGGTTAGCTTGCGTCAGCCCGAGCGCAAGCTAACCGCCTTGCGCTACATTGCAGCTCTAGAACTTTGAGAAACCTCCATGACCGCAAGTACAAAAAAAACGCCGAGCCTCTTTCGCAACCTCATCAGCCTCGCCGGCACGGCCATCGCCATCGCCGCGCTGCTGAGCATTATCTTCCTCTTCCTGATCGAGCTGTCGGCGACCAACGAGAACCCTTACATCGGCATTTTCACTTACATCGTTTTTCCGGGGGGCTTGATCTTCGGGCTGGCGGTGGTCTTCGTGGGCGCGCTCATCGAGCGCCGCAAACGACGCCGCATGGCGCCAGATGAGATCGGCGCTTATCCACTGATTGACCTGAACGACCCGCGCCGCCGCCGCCGGCTATTGATCTTTGCCGGCGTCACCTTCGTCTTCCTGCTGGTCAGCGCCTTCGGCAGTTACCGGGCGTTTGAGTATACCGAATCGGTAGCCTTCTGCGGCCAGGCCTGTCATTCGGTGATGAACCCTGAGTTCACTGCCTACCTGGCATCGCCGCACGCCCGCGTGCGCTGCGTTGATTGCCACGTCGGGCCGGGCGCCGGCTGGTACGTGCGCTCGAAGCTGTCGGGGGCTTACCAGCTCTACTCGGTGACCTTCAAGAAATTCCCGCGCCCGGTGCCGACGCCTGTGCATAACCTGCGCCCGGCGCAAGATACCTGCGAGCAGTGCCACTGGCCGCAGAAGTTCTTCGGCGCGCAGTTGAAAATCTTTAATCGCTTCGGCTACGACGAGCACAACACGCCGAAGCAGATTCGCATGCTGATCAACGTCGGCGGCGGCAGCCCCGAAAGCGGCCAGGTCTCCGGCATTCACTGGCACATGAACATCGCCAACGAAATCACCTACGCGGCGACCGACGACCACCGGCAGGTGATCCCCTGGGTCAGGATGAAAGACCGCCAGGGCAACATCACCGAGTTCACGGCGAAGAATTCAAAGCTGACGCCGGAACAGATCGCGCCGCTCACGCAGCGCCGCATGGATTGTGTGGACTGTCACAACCGCCCGTCGCATCAATATGTGCCGCCGGATCGCGCCGTCAACGAGGGCTTCGTGTCGGGCCGGCTCGATGTCTCGATACCGTTTCTGAAACATCAAGCGGTCGAAGCCCTTACCAAAACCTATACGACAACCGACCAGGCCATGCGCGAGATTGACGCCAGCCTCGACGGCTATTATCGCAAGAACTATCCCGACCTCTACAGCAGCAAGCCGGAGGCGATACGCAGCGCCATCACGGAAGTCCAGCGCATCTTCAAGACCTACATCTTCCCTGAGATGAAGGTAGACTGGCAGACCCACCCCGACAACATCGGCCATATGTACTTCCAGGGCTGCTTCCGCTGCCACGACGGCCAGCATGTGAGCAAAGAAGGCACAGTCATTCGCAACGACTGTAACATCTGTCACACGGTGCTGGACCAGAGCGAAGGCGGCAAGCCGGTGCCGATCAAAGACAATTCCTTCTCACACCCGCTCGACATGGATGTCAGCGGCAGCAACTGTGCCGACTGCCACACGGGGAAGGGGATTAAACAATAACGGCGACGCGTCTCGGCATCCTTTCGTCTGCGAAATTCCACGCGGGCTGTTGAGCAATTTTCCGCACGCCTCCTGGCGCGCGACACCTAAGTTGTTGGTTTTAAGCGCCTGCGGCGCGGTATGACGGTTGCCTTTCCTCTTATGAATCTCAAGAACAAAAACAAAACAGGAACCGATCATGACGACGAGAGAGACTTTAGATTTCACCCTCAACGGCGAACGCCTCGCCGTTTCGCCCGCGACGCTTGAGAAGTACAACCAGCCCGGCCCGCGCTATACGAGCTACCCGACCGCCCCGGAATGGGACGACCAGTTCGATGAAGCCGCATGGCGTGAGGCGCTCGATGAAGCCAATGGCAAGCCGCAGCCGGCGCCGCTGTCGCTCTACTTTCACATCCCCTTTTGCGAGTCGCTCTGCCTCTACTGCGGCTGCAACGTGGTCATCAGCAAAAAGCATGAGGTGGCGCACCCTTACCTTGAGGCGCTGAAGCGCGAGACCGATTGGCTGAGCGCCGCTGTGCTGCCGTCGCGCAAAGTCGAGCAACTGCACTGGGGCGGCGGCACGCCGACTTACCTGACGCCGGCGCAGATCGAAGACCTCTACGGCCACATCCAGAAACGTTTCCGCTTTTCTGAAAGCGCCGAGATCAGCGTCGAAGTTGACCCGCGTGTGACGACCCCAGAGCATGCGCTCGCCATGCGGCGCGTCGGCTTCAACCGTGTCAGCATGGGCATACAGGATTTCGATCCGCTGGTGCAGCAGACCATCCGCCGCATCCAGCCTTATGAGCCGACGCGGCAATTGTTCGATTACTGCCGCGAGATCGGTTATGAGAGCATCAACATCGATCTGATCTACGGGCTGCCGCACCAGACCGCCGCCAGCTTCAGCGATACGATTGACAAGGTCATAAAGATGCGGCCCGACCGCATCGCCGTGTTCAGCTACGCGCACGTCCCCTGGATGAAGAAACAGCAGGGCAGCTTCGCGCGCCACCTGCCCGACGGCATAGAGAAGTTCCGCATTCTGACGAGCGCCATCGAGCGCTTCACCGAAGCGGGCTTCCGCTACATCGGCCTGGATCACTTCGCCCGGCCCGATGACGAGATCAGCCGCGCACAGGACGAGCGCACCTTGCACCGCAACTTTCAGGGCTACACGACGAAGGCGGGCTGCGATCTCTACGCGATGGGTGTCAGCTCGATCAGCGGCCTCGAAGACGCTTACGCGCAAAACTGGCGCGAGTTGCCGCGTTATT
The DNA here is from genome assembly GCA_035275065.1 of Blastocatellia bacterium. NCBI lineage: Bacteria > Pseudomonadati > Acidobacteriota > Blastocatellia > Blastocatellia bacterium. The sequence continues at coordinate 130,391 of DATENM010000153.1, read as the reverse complement.
ACGAGGCGATTCAAGCGGGCCGCCTACCGGTGATGCGCGGCATGCATGTGAGCCAGGAAGATAAGCTGCGGCGCGCTGTCATCAACCGCTTGCTCTGCCACTGCGTGCTGGTGAAAAGCGAAATCGCCCGCGAGTTCGATATCGATTTCGACGCCCACTTCGCGCCGGAGCTGAGCCGTCTGGCGGAGCTTGAGCGCGATGGGCTTGTCGTCATGGGCGGCGACCGCATCGCGGTCGCGCCGCTGGGCCGCATCTTCATCCGCAACGTGGCAATGGTTTTTGACGCTTACTTGAACCAACCCGAAATGGCGAGGCGACAGGTTTTTTCTAAGACACTTTGATGGGGCTTGTTGATTGGCCGGCGCTGTGAGCAATCCGCCGGGATTGGGAACGAGCAAGGAACGGGAAACGATTATGGACATCATAAAACCTGAATTAATCTTGAACGCGGCCCTAGCGCCGCCGGCGCGTCCGACGCCGAAGCGAAAGATTCGCTCGGCGCTGCGACTGCCGAGAGAGCATGGCGCGTGGGCTATGCTCTATGTGCCGCTGGTCGCGGGGGCGCTGGTCGCGGCGAGCTTCAACCTGCGCGTCGTCTGGTTATTCTTCTCGACGACGTTTCTGTTCATCGCCCGCGAATCGCTGCTCGCGTGGTGGCGCGGGCGGCGCCGCGGCCAGCCGCAGCCGCAGGCCTTCAAAAGCCTGGTGATTTACGCGCTGCTCGCAGGGACGAGCGGTGCGCCGCTCATCCTGGTCTACAAGCTCTACTGGCTGATCCCGATGGCAGCGGCGACCGCCGGGCTGCTCTTTTATAATGCCGAACAGGCGACGCGCCGCGAAGACCGCACGATTGCTGGCGAGGTCATGGCGATCCTCGGACTGACGCTGACCGCGCCGTCAACCTATTATGTGGCGTGCGGCGCGTGGGACGCGGCGGCGCTGTGGCTGTGGGCGCTGTGCGCGCTCTATTTCACGAGCAGCGTCTTTTATGTCAAGCTGCGCGTCCACTGGCTGAACCGGCGCAAGCAAGAGCAGCGGCGGCAGTCGTGGTGGCGCTGTGCGCTCTATCACACGGCACTGCTGGCGGGGCTGGTGATCGCAGGCGTTACCAGCAATCTCAGCCTGCTCGTGCTGCTGGCCTTTGCGCCGGTGCTGGGCCGTTCGTTCTGGCACCTGGCGAAGCCTACGGAGCGGATCAACCTCAAGCGCGTCGGCATGACCGAGATCGTCTACTCGCTGGTCTTTCTGGTCTTCATCACCCTGACCTTGCGACCGTTGTAACGTAGTGGGTGATGGGTCGTCGGGCTGTGGAATTCTTCGCGGCGGGCGCGGAGTTTTACCCGACGCGCGGCGGGCGGTACGCGGTTTTCCAATGGTTAGCCGCGGAATTGGCCTGGCACCCTCATTGCAGATGAGATCAACGGAGGGCGTGGGCCGGAGTCATTTTCCAGCGTGACTTCGACTTACGCCTTTTCCTGTTTATGGCGCGCGCCTTCTCGCCCAATATCTCCATCCTATCTCGGAAAAGATGACGGCAGGTAAACTCTCATGGCAAGATGAAGAGTCAGCGGAAATTCATGTGCCGGGTTGTTTGCGAGGCTGTTGAAGGGCGGAGGTGAGAATGTCGAAGTGCAAATGGTTTCTATTCGTCTTGCTGATGGCCTGCGCGGTGGGGCGCGGGCAGGAGCAGGGCTCGACGATCAAGTGGACCGATGCGACGCGCGACGTTTACGTCGCCGGTCAGGTGGATCGGGCGATTCAAGTCTTTTATTCGGAAACTCCCAAACGCATGGCGCTGGTGGTGCCAAGCCTCGACCGCGTCATCGAGCTTGATCTGGATATCAATATGGTCGGCACGGTGCCGAAATCCGCATGGCAGGTTGCCGCCGACCGCACCACGGCGACTTCCGACGCGCGCGCCGTGGCCGACATCGCCGGCCCGCTCACCGCTGTCGATGACACCACCTACACCTTCGACTTGAACGGCAAAGCCTATCTGGTCATGCGGCATAAAGGGCTGGTGGGCAATCTGAGCGAAGCCAATATCTGGGACGACGTGCCGATCTGGCGGACCTTGATGAACAAGTATCAGCCCGACGCGCCGTCGGTGGCGGCGCTCAAGCAGAACAAGCCGGACACCACCGTCATCATCGCCGCCGGCACTTGGTGCGGCGACAGCAAACATTATGTGCCGCAGTTGCTGCGGGCGCTGCACGAAGCCCATAACAAGCACATCAAGATCAAGCTGGTCGGCATCGCCAACAAGTTTGTCGAGCCCGCTGAGTTCGTCAAGCAGAACGACATCAAGAAAGTTCCGACCGTGATCGTCGAGCGCGATGGCCACGAGATCGGGCGCATCATCGAAACCCCCTCCGCCAAGACGATGGAGGAAGACCTGGCAGCTATCCTCGCGCGCAAGCCGTATGTGCGCAAAGACCCGTAAGCCGTTACCCACACGAATGCCCACAGGTGAGCCGCGACGACCATCACGGCCCGAATTGCGGCGCGTGCGAAGGGCTCGACGAATGTCCCGCCGCTTACATGCCGTAAGGGTTATCGATGACGAACAGCCAGGAGCCGTCGGCCTGGCGGCGCGCGACATCTGCCGTCTGCCCCGCCAGATCAACCGCCGCGCCGGTGGGGTCTGTGCCTTTCAAGGTCCACTTCGAGATGATCAGCGCAAGGTCGCCGGCCTCGATGATGTTTCCGGGCTGCATACTGAATTCGGCATTGAGCGCCAGAAAGCCGCCAAGGGCTTCGCGGATCGCGGCGTGGCCGTTGACGATCAGGCCGGGCTGCGGCATAAAGGCGGCGTCGGGCTCGTAGAGCGCCAGGATGGCGTCGGCGTCTTTGGCGAGAAAATGTTTGCTGAACAGATCGTGCATCTCATGCGGGCTACGCGCTGGCATTTGCTTCCCTCCGGTTTATAATGGCAAGGGCAATGTAAGCATAGCCGCAAGCAACAGGCAAGCTCTTGGTGTCGGCAATCAGCCGGTGGATTTTGCAAGGCCGGCAGGGCTCGGCTAAAAGCCGGAGAGCGCCGCGATAATGGATGAGCCGGAGGCGGCGATGGCCGTATCCGTCGCAAAGATGATTAGCAGAATGATAATGGTCAGCGGCAGGAGCACGGTTATGCGCGCCAGCGAATGCTCCCATCCCCATTGATTGATCGCCACCCCCGCAGCCAGAGCGAAACAGACCGGCAGCACTCCGACGTTGGCTGAAACGATGGCTGCCATAAACAGAATCGCCAGGCCTAATAACCCCGGCGCATTCTGCCTGAAGCGGTCAGCGGCGCGCCGCTCTTCACGGCTTGGCTGACTGGCGGCTCGATCTCCGGTGACAGGAAAGGCGTTTCTGCCGGTCGTCGCCAGCAAGAGCATCTCCCAGAACTGGCTCAGGATGAGCGATAGGTGAATCGCTATGGAAGTGGCGATGTACCGAGCGAGTTCCGCCGGGCGCTTCCAGAGATGGCAGGCTGCCGGGGCGAGCGGCCCGAAGAGGGCGATAACGGTCATGACGATAAAGGGCCAGGTGAGGATCGGCACCTGATCCGTGTCGATCCTGAGCAGCCCCCAAACCGACATGAGACGCGCGAATGGTCCGCCGAGCCGGCTGGAGGGCGCCGAAAAGATGAAGGGAAGCACCAGCGTGAAGTTCATCAGGAAGAGGAAGAAGGGAAACGCCGACACCATCGCCAGACTGGCCAGCAGTCGATCCAGTTTTTCAACCCAGGTGATTCTTGCAGAGAGCAGAAAGGCAGGCATGTCTTTGGCCAGGTGTTCGAGCGCCCCGCGCGTGTACTTGAGCTGGCGCCTTGCAAACGCCTCGTAGGAGGATGGGAACTCCTCCTCGCAAACCAGATCGTCGGCGAGTAGGCCGACATAGCCTTCCTGGCGAGCGCGCGTCGAGAAGGCCAGGTCTTCGGCCACGACGGTCGGGAAGCCGCCCACCTTCTGCCAGACGCTTGTCCGAATCATTCCTCCATGTCCATGAAAGATGACGAAGCCGAAATGCTGCGTCGCGGGAACGATGCGCTGCCAATAAATCTCGACGCTAGCGGCCAGTTCATTTGCGAACGCCGTGTTGCGGTCTGACCTAACGACCCGCTGCCGGGCTTGCACGAAGCCCACCTGCTCATTGGTGAAATAGGCGATGGCGCGGCCGAGAAAATCGGCAGGCAAGACGCCATCCGCATCACAGACGACAAAGAATTCATACCGGTCGGCGATGAGTTCGAGCGCGTGGTTTAGATTTCCGGCCTTGAACCCGTGAAGATTCGGCCTGCGCATCACGGTGGTGAGGTGCGGAAAGCGGCGATGAAATTCGTCGACTCGCGACCTTTCTTGCGGCTCCGTGCTATCGTCTAACAAGAAAACATGAAACTGCGGGTAACTCAGGTTGACGCAGGAGCGGGCGGCGGCTTCCGAAAAGTCGTTCATCGTGGTGTAGAGAACGGCGATGTCGGACTCATGCGGTGCAGGCCGCGCGTGGCGAGGGTTGAGGCGCGGCGTGATCGCCGCAAAGACCGTGGCCGCGAGTTGATAGATGCCGTAAAGCCAGGCGAAGTTAATCCACGCCAGAAAGAAGACGAGCGAGATGAATCCGGGAATTGAGAGAGGCTCAAATAACAAGGCCAGCAAAGCGCGCTGTCCGAGTACCACCGCCAGCAGCCAGAGTCCAAGAACGCTCAACCAGAGATGCGGTTTTTTCATCAAGATTCTCCTGTGTTGCAAGCCGGCGATTTGCGCCGGCACGCCTGAACTGCTTACCGCAGAATGCGCCGCGCGCTTTATGGCTTACCTGAGCTGAACTTTACATCCCGGAACCACAATTTACCCTTCGGGCATTTAATGACCTGGTTATTGCTCACAAAGAAAACAATTTTATTGAGGGCGTTGCCATCAAGCCCTTCCACAAATTGGTAACGCATCTGTTGAAAATCGCCCAGATTAACCGTGAAAGTATGCCAATTCTCATCGATATGGAGTTTGCCCTTGTAGTACTCGTTCAACGAAGAAATTTCGTAGGTCACCCGTTCCCGGTTCGGGATATAGGGATTCCTGGGGTCGTCGACGGCCAGGCGTATGCCAACGTCCGGGTAGCACTCTCCCTTTGCCACCTCCGCCTTGCAGGCGAAGCTGAACTCATGGTAGGTCAGCCGATCACAAGGACTACTGTAGAATGTCAAGTAACCGCCGGAACTGGCGTTGGCGTCATTCTGTCTGATCCCTTTATTAACGTGATAAGAAAAGTGCGCCGCGCCGTCTGGATCATAGACCCACATCGAAGTCCCTATTTCGCCTTCCACCTGGATATAGTGCTGCAACAGGGAATTATTATCCCACGAGTTATAGAGGCCGCCCGGCGCCTTGTTGAAAAGAATGCGAGAAATTTTTTCCGATGGCTGGACAGCCTCATGAATTTGTTGACCCAGGTTGTAAATATCTTCGAGTTTCTTATGATCATTTTCGGAAATTCCATCTATCTGATGGAGACTTTGCCGCACATTGAAGTAGATGAGAATAATCAGCCCCAGGCCAATCACCACAAACAAGGGCCGCAGATTATCAAACCAAGTGTGGATTTTTTTATAGGTGGCGGTCGGGTTTCGGAGAGCCCGATAACCGATTAGAATTACAAAAAATGTTATGACTCCGACGCCGATATATTTTACAGCAGAAGGTATCGACGCATACCATATTCCCAGAATCGTGCCAATCAAACCGGTTTCGGTAGTAATGATCCCATTGATTTCCTTCCTACGCTCCGAGGGCTGCTTCTCTAGTTCCAGCTCAAGTTTTTTCTCTTCTGCGGCCATATTTGGCGACTCCAAGCGTGAAGCCTGACGTTGAGGAAATGCCCGAGTACCCGTTGTGATGAGAGCTATTATTCACAAATTAATTTGGAGGTCAACTCACAATACCGGCGATTAAGCATTTTAATCTGGAGCGCGCCCGCCCCGGCGCCCGGAATAATCCGGTTGCCCGCACGCTGCCGAGCGCGTATATTTCCGAGCGATGCAGCCGGGGGAAGCTGTTCACCAAAGACTTGCGCAACACACGCCATCTTGAAAGCCATCCCGCGACGCGGGCTCGCGCCGATGCGAGGCGTCGAGTGGGTCAGGCTTGTGTGCGCCGTCAAGCAGCGCGGTTTCATGGCATCATTCCTCGGGCGAGCAGCAACGTAAGCTGATTTACAAAACGAGGTCGATCTGAATGAGACTGATTAGGAACCTTCGCGCTCACATGGCGCTGACTGTCGCATTGTTGATGACGATGGCGCTCGGGCTGTCGCTGGCTCACGACGCGCCGTCGCAAGAGAAGCAGCCGGATTATAAGAACCCGCGCCTGTCGGTCGAGCAGCGCGTCGCCGACCTGCTCAAGCGCATGACGATTGAAGAGAAGGTCGCGCAGACCCAGGCGCTCTGGAAAATGAAATCGCTCATCATGGACGACCGCGGCAATTTCTCGCCCGAAAAGGCCAGAAATGTGCTGAAAAACGGCATGGGGCAGATCACTCGACCGAGCGAGAAGAAAGGCCCGCGCGAGATGGCCGAGTTCACCAATGCCATTCAGAAGTGGGTGATCGAGAACACGCGGCTCGGCATCCCCGTGATGTTTCACGAAGAATGCCTGCACGGCCACGCCGCGCCGAAAGGCACCAGCTATCCGCAGCCCATCGCCCTGGCCAGCTCGTGGGATACGGATCTGGTCGAGCGCATCTTTGCGGCGACGGCTGCCGAAGTGCGGGCGCGCGGCGGCCAGCAAGCCTTGACGCCTGTGCTTGACCTGGCGCGCGAGCCGCGCTGGGGCCGCAGCGAAGAGACCTACGGCGAAGACCCTTACCTGGTGTCGCGCATCGGCGTCGCCTGCATCAACGGCTTTCAAGGCCGCGGGCCGGGCATTGATAAGGCGCACATCTTTGCCACCGCGAAACATTTTGCGGCGCACGGCCAGCCCGAAGGCGGCACCAACATCGGCCCGGCCAATTATTCCGAGCGCGTCTTGCGCGACGCTTTTCTCGTCCCCTTTGAAGCCGCCATCACCGAAGCCCATGCCATGAGCGTGATGGCTTCTTATAACGAGATTGACGGCGTGCCGTCGCACGCCAATCACTGGCTGCTGGACGACGTGCTGAGAAAAGAGTGGGGCTTTCAAGGCTTCATCGTGTCGGATTATTTCGCGGTCGCCGAGCTTGAGGCTCGCCACCACGTCGCCGCCAGCAAAGAAGAAGCGGCGAAGCAGGCGCTCGAAGCCGGCGTTGACCTGGAACTGCCCGACATCGATGTTTACGGCATGCTGGTGAAAGAGCTGAAGGCCGGGCACATCTCTGAAGCGACGCTCGACCGCACGGTAGCGCGAACCTTGCGCGCCAAGTTTCTCGCCGGCCTCTTCGATGACCCGTACACAGATCCGGCTTATGCCGAGCAGATCACCAACAACGCCGAGCACCAGAAACTGGCTCTGGAAGCCGCTCACAAGTCAATCATCCTGCTGAAGAATCAGAACAGCCTGCTGCCGCTCGACCGCAACCGGATCAAGACGATTGCCGTCATCGGCCCAAACGCCGAGAAGCTGCACCTCGGCGGCTACAGCGATGATCCGGGGCGCGGCACCAGCGTCCTGCAAGGCATCAAGGACAAGGTCGGCAACGCTACCAAAGTGACCTTTGCCGAAGGCTGCCGCATCACCGAGAGCGAAGCCGACTGGAACGCCGACAAGGTCGTGCCCGCCGACCCCGCGTTGAATGCCAAACGCATTGCCGATGCCGTGCCGGTGGCGCGCGCCGCCGATGTCGTCGTGCTGGTGCTGGGCGAGAACGAATCAACGGCCAGAGAAGCATGGGCCGAGAATCATCTGGGCGACCGCGACAGCCTACAGTTGCTCGGCCAGCAGGACGATCTGGTGAAAGCGGTTCTGGCGACGGGCAAGCCGGTCGTCGTCTTGCTGATGGGCGGGCGACCGCTGGCCGTGACTTACATCGCCGAGCAGGTGCCGGCGATTCTGCAAGGCTGGTATCTCGGCCAGGAAGGCGGCACGGCGGTGGCCGATGTGCTGTTTGGCGATGTCAATCCGGGCGGCAAGCTGCCGGTGTCTGTGGCGCGCTCGGTCGGACAACTGCCGATCTACTATTACCAGAAGCCGACGGCGCGGCGTGGCTACCTCTTCGCCGACAAGACGCCGCTCTTCCCGTTCGGCTATGGCCTGAGCTACACGACATTCAAGTACGGAGAGCCGAAGCTGGCCGCGCCGCACATCGCGGCGGGCGGGCAGACGACCGTGAGCGTCGAGGTCACCAACACCGGCAAGGTTGCCGGCGACGAGATCGTTGAGATGTACATTCACGATCAGGTCAGCTCGGTGACGCGGCCCGTGAAAGAGCTGCGCGGCTTCGAGCGCATCCGCTTGCAGCCGGGCGAGACCAAGACGGTGACGTTTGCCATCACGCCCGACAAGCTGTGGTTCTGGGGCCGCGACATGAAGCGCGTCGTCGAGCCCGGGCGGTTCGATGTGATGGTCGGCCCAAGCTCTGCGACGTTAAAGACGACCGTGCTGGAAGTCACCGCAAAGTGAAACGATGTCAAAGCGCAAACAGATTGAGATGACCGATGCGGAAGTCGCCGCGTTCCTCAACGAGCGCCACACGATGAGTGTGGCGACAAATGGCCGCGACGGCTGCCCGCATCTGGTGGCGATGTGGTACGGCTTCCTCGACGGCAAGCCGGCTTTCTGGACGTACGGGAAGTCGCAGAAGGTGCGCAATCTCGAACGCGACGACCGCATCACGCTGATGGTCGAAGACGGCACGACCTACGCCACCTTGCGCGGCGTGATGATTACGGGCCGCGCCACGGTCTATCGCGATGCCGAGACAGTGATGAAAGTCGGCGAAAGTGTCTACGGGCGCTACAACGGCCCGCTCACCGACGAGACGCGCCCGCTGGTCGCGCACATGGGCCGCAAGCGCGTCGCCGTGTGTATCGAAGTCGAGCGCGTCGTGTCGTGGGATCATCGCAAGCTCGATGGCTACTGATCGCGCCACAGGGGCGACAAAACTCGCCATTTTTCAGCATTTTCTACGCTTTGCTTGAAACCGCCCGCCGGCGCACCGGCCCTTCCTCGCTTTACTTAAACCGCCTTCACAACTGCACACGAGTTGCAGTTGAAAAGCCTTTGTTGGGGCCTGCAATTGGTCAAGCGTCAAAGGCGAAGCCTATGTTTGAGACCGCTATCGGCGGCAAGAGGGAGTAGAGCGAGGATGTTTTTTCAAGGTTGGGCGGCGATTGGCCGCGTCTTCGTCCTGGGCGTGCTGGCTTACCTGGCGGTCGTCCTTTTTCTGCGGCTGTCAGGCAAGCGCACGCTGTCGCTGATGGACCCGTTCGATTTTGTCATCACCACGGCGCTCGGCTCGGTGCTGGCGCAGACTATCCTCACCAAAGAGGTCACGCTGTTGGATGGCCTGGCGGCATTCGCGGTGCTGATCGGCTTGCAGTTCATCGTCACATGGTGCGCGGTTCACAATCACACCGTCCGCCGCCTGATCAAGCCGCAGCCGAAGCTGCTCTTTTATCGCGGCGAGTTCCTCAAGGAAGTGATGAACCACGAACACGTCCACGAAGTCGAAATCCTCGCCGCCGCGCGCGGCTACGGCTTGTCGTCGCTCGACGAAGTCGAAGCCGTGGTGCTGGAAGCCAACAGCCATTTCAGCGTCATCAGTCGCGCCGATAGCGCGCAGCTTTCGACACTCGCCAATGTTTCGAGAAGCACCTCTATGGAAGTCTAGCGCCCGGTCGCGCGGCGGAAGACGCGCACCGCGCCGCTTTGAAAGACCGGCTCCGGCCCGTACCACTCGGCGTTGATGCGGTCAACTTCGCTGTGCGCGCCGACGACGATCAGCGCATCAATCTGCTGGCGCGATTCGGATAGTAGCTTTTCATACCAGAGCAGATGCTCGCTCTCGTCATAGAGCTTAAAGCAAAAGATGCCGGCGCCGCTCAAGTCCATTGCCCGCTGGCTGCTCTCTGTGTCGGTGAAGCGCACAGGGAAGTAATAGAGACACGGGCCGTAGTTGTTCCAGACCACATTGCCGGTGCCGATGCCGAGCGTGCTCGATAGGTTGTGCAGCGGGTTGGCGCGGTAGGGGCCGTTGGTGTCTATCTGAATCGCTTCGACGCGCTGGCCGGTGCCGACAAACGGCCTGGCCTGCATGAAATCCTTCACCACGCGGTTCGAGTAGAGCGCGTATTCCCAGACGAAAGCGACTTGCAGCGCGGCGGCGACCATTAATGCCATGCCGCAGGCCGAAATAAGTGGGCGGCGGTTGCGCCAGTTCATCGCCGGAATGCTTGCCGCCATCGCCATCAGCAGGACGCGCTCGCGCAAGATGCTGCCGTGCGCTTCGCCGAAACTGTCGGGGCCGAAGAAGGCGACGGCAAACAACAGCAAGGCGAGAATCAGCCAGCCGCGCCGTTCGTGCCCTTCGCCCCGGCGCATTGTGAAGAAGGTCACAATCAGCAGAATGATGATAACCGCCTGCACAATCTGGCTCGGCCCGACAAGAGCAAACCATCCGGTTCGCGTCAGCGAAAACGGCAGGCAGTCGTAATCGGCGTGGATCGCCAGGAAGTCAACGCTCCGCGCATGATCGAGCCACGAGAGGGGCGAAAACCAGCTATCCATGCCATACCAGGCAGCCTGAATGTCGCCGCCGGCCTGCATCAGCCGGTGATAAATCACTGCCAGCGGCGCGAGCGGCAACAAGCTGGCTGCCGTCCAGCCGAGCCGCCGCCGGTTCGCGCCCGGCGTCGCCAGCGCCAGCACGACCAGCGCCATCACCGTCAGGCCGAGGCTGACCAGGTGGCTCAGATAACCGATGACCAGCAGCAGCGCCAGCCAGAGCGCCGGCTTCAGGCTCATCCGGTCGCGCCATGCCCACCAGAGGCCGAGCGTAATGAACATCACTGAAGCGCCGAGCAGGAAGCTGTAGAGGCCGAGCAGCCAGAGCATGTTGAGCGACAGCGTCAGCGCCAGCGGCGCAGCCAGTGCCATGCCTTGCCAGCCGGCGACGCGCCACCGCAGCCACACCAGCACCGCCGCCAGTCCGAGCGAGGTCAAGGTCAACAGCGTGCGGTCGGCGATGCGCTCGGAAACCAGCGACAGCAGGCCGGTCAGAATCAAATGCGCCGCCCAGTAAGGCAGCGGATACCAGCGCACCACGTAGAGGTGATTGAAGGCCGCGGGCTGCTTGAGCAATTCCAGGGTGATGTGGGCGTTGAGCAGGTGCAGCGGCCCATCCTGGGTGACGAAATCAGGCACACACCAGATGGCCGCAAGCGCCGGCAGGGCGAAAAGCCCGAAGACAATCAGGCCCCACCGCCGTGAGGCTCGCGAGTCTGTGCGGAGATCGAGGGCGGTCTTCATAAGTCAAAGGCGCTATCGTAATGAACCGCCGACCACAGGGCAAGGGAAAGGGAGAATTAAACACAGAGACACGGAGACACGGAGACACGGAGAATGCTCTGTGCCTCCATGTCTCCGTGTCTCTGTGTTTATCTTCCATCACGCATTGCAGAAGTGGTAAAGTCGCACGGTGATTTTGCTGGCTGTGAGATTATTGCTGGCCGCCGTTTTCGCGGTCGCTGCGGTGGCCAAGCTGATGGACCGGCGCGGCGCTGAGCGCGCCGTCACAGACCTCGGCTTGCCGCAGGCGACCGCGCCGCTGCTCGCATGGATCGTCCCTGTGGTCGAGCTTTCAATTGCCACGCTGTTGCTGCCGGCGACCACGGCGTGGTGGGGTGGCGTAGCGGCGCTTGTGTTGCTCGCGGCGTTTACGGCGACTATGGCCATCAACCTGTGGCGCGGGCGCACTCCCGATTGTCACTGCTTCGGGCAGTTGACAGCGGGGCCGATTGGTCGCGGCACGCTCTTGCGTAATCTCTTGCTCGTCGCGCTCGCCGCGCTGCTGGCGCTGAGCCCGCATTCGACCGTCAGCCTGAGCGCGATTGCATGGCTTAAAGAACTAACAATCGGCGAACGCGCGCTCGTCGGGATAGGCATGGCCGCCGTTGTGTTGCTTGCCGTGGCCGTTGCACTGCTCGTGCGCTTGCTAGGTCAAAACGAGCGGCTGCTTGCGGCACTGGCCGAAGCGCACGTTCCTTTTGAAGATGATGAGCCCGTCGTGCGTCAGGATGTGGCGCTGCCATCGGGCGGCTTGCCGGTTGGCGCGCCGGCTCCTCCGTTTCAACTCTCGGACCTTGATGGGCAGGTGGTGACACTTGCTGATCTGTTGCGCGCCAATCTGCCGTTGGCCTTGTTCTTTGTCAGCCCGACCTGCGGGCCGTGCGCGGCGATGCTGCCGGACGTCGCTCGCTGGCAACAGCAGTACGGCGAGCTGATGACCTTCGCTTTCATCAGCTCAGGCAGTCGCGAAGAGAATCAGCAGAAGTTCGCCGATGCCGGCACGGTGCTGTTGCAAAGCGGCTCTGAGGTTTCAACCGCGTACGAAGCCCGCTGGACGCCCGCGGTTTTGATCGTCAAAGCCGATGGCAGCATCGCCAGTCGGCTTGCCAGCGGCAGCGACGCGATTCGCCGCTTGATCGTTCAGGCCGTCACCGCCACAGGCTCGAACCTCGCCGCGCGGCGCGTTGAGATGAACGGCAATGGGCAGCCGAGCGAATCGGCCATGCAAATCGGCCAGCCGGCGCCGCCGCTGGCGCTGCCTGATCTCAATGGAACGCTGGTGAAGCTCGATGATTTCAAAGGCGAGCGCACGCTGGTGGTTTTCTGGAGCCCCGATTGTACGTTCTGCGAAAAGATGGCCGGCGAGCTGAAGCGCATCGAAGCCAACCCGCCGCCGCACGCGCCGCGATTGCTGGTTGTCTCGAAAGGCTCAATCGAAGCGAATCGCGCCGCGGGCCTGCAATCACCGGTCGTGCTGGATAGTGACTTCGCGGTCGGCCAACGGTTTGGCGCCAGCGGCACGCCATCGGCAGTGCTGGTTGACGAGCGCGGCTTGATCGCTTCGGAAGTCGTCAGTGGTGAATCGGGCGTGCTGGCGCTTGTCGGCCTCAGAAAAGCGGTGCATTAATTCCGCGGTGGCCAGGCGGGTTTCGGCGCCGGGCGGCGCGGGCGCGGCGCAGGCGGCAAGCTGCTTCTCATCTCAGGCTCGGTAATCAATGGCGGGGGCTCGTTGGGGGCGACCGCGGAGTCGTCAGCCGCCGGGCGCGGCGCTTGCCTTTCGTGTTCCATACTACAAATCTCACTCGGCTCGCTACCCGCCGCAAAAGTTCTCCGCAGCGTGTGCGGGCATGCCGATGAGGATAGCATTCCGCTGTCGGCGCAAATCTCAAGCGTCAAGCCGGTTGTCTGCTCGTTCTCGTTCATGGAGTCAGGCGATAAAGGGTCCGTGCCGGCATCGGCGACCATCGCCCCGTGGGTGCAGTCGTTGATCGGCTCGGTGCCTGAAATAAAAATCTCTGTGCGGCGCTCGGCGCATTCGGCGGTGGCGCGCAACCCTGTCGTTGGATCGACCTCGGCTTCGACGATTCCCGATGGTCGCGTGAAGTTGTCGCCGCCAAGCTCTGGCCTGATCGCCAGCGCCTCTTTGACGAAATCAGCCCACAAAGGCAGCGCCGTCTCTGACGCCTTCATGCCGAGGTCCGTGTTGTCGTCGCAGCCTACCCAGACGGCGCAAACCAGATTTGGGGTGTAGCCGACGAACCAGCCATCATTCGAAGTGCCGGTCTTACCGGCGATGGCACCGGGCAAGCCGTAGCCGCGCAGGCTGGCCGCCGTCCCCTGCTCGACAACCGATTCCATCATGCTCGTCAACAGGTAAGCGACCTGCGGCGAGAAGGCGCGCTCGCTGGTCGCCGCAACGTTCGCCTGCCGGTCGCTATTGCTGCGAATCGTCTTGACGGGAATGGGGCGCAGCGCCGTCCCGCCATTGGCAAACGCGATGTAGGCGCCGGCCATCTCCAGCGGCGTCGCTTCGTTGGTGCCGAGGGCCAGCGAAGGGTAGACGTGCGGCACATCAAGTCCACAGCTCTTTGCGGTTTCCGTGACGTTGCCGAGCCCAACATTCAACGCCAGCTCGACTGCCGGCACATTCATTGAGCGCGCCAGCGCCTCGCGCAGCGTCACGTCGCGGTTCGTGAAGCCGCCGTGATAGTTTGCCGGCGTGTATTCGGCGCGGCCTCCGTCATAAGTGAAAGTTTGCGGGCGGTCCGAGAGCAGCGATATCGGCGTGTAATAACGGTTACTGAGCGCCGTGGCATAGACAATCGGCTTAAAGGTCGAGCCGGGCTGGCGACGCGCATCGGTGGCACGGTTCAACTGGCTCTCGTCGTAGTTGCGCCCGCCGATCATCGCCAGGACTTCGCCCGTGTGCGCGTCGAGCGCGACGAGCGCCGCCTGCACAGGTTTGACCTCTTCGCCTTTGCGCGCCGGGCGATGGATGACGCGATCAAGCCGGGCTGTGTGTTTGACTACGGCATCGTGAGCGGCGCGTTGCAGGCGCGGGTCCATGGTCGTGACGACGCGGCGCGCGGCTGATTCGCCATTTGAGCCATAACGCTGGTCGAGAAAACGCTCGACGTAATCGATGAAATAACTGCCGCCATAATCTTCGCGCGGCTCCTGCTTCTTGATCTGCAAGCTTTCACGCTTGGCCGTTTCGGCCTGCTCGCTGGTGATCGCGCCGGTGTCGGCCATTGCATCCAGCACATTGTTACGGCGCTCGACGGCGAGTTGCAGGTTGCGGGTGGTGGCGTAACGGTTCGGCGCGTGGATCAGCCCGGCGAGCAGGGCGCTTTCGCTGAGCGTCAGCTCGTTGAGGCTCTTGTCGAAATAAACCTTTGCCGCCTGCGCGAAGCCATGCACGGCGAACGTGCTGCTCTGTCCGAGGTAGACGTTGTTGCAGTAGAGCGTGAAGATCTCTTCTTTCGACAACCGCGATTCGAGAATGAGCGCCATCATCGCTTCTTTGACCTTGCGGGCGAGGGTGCGGTCGCTGGTCAGGAAGGCGTTCTTAATCAATTGCTGGGTCAGCGTCGAGCCGCCCTGCACCATGCCGCCGTGATGCACATCGGCCCACAGCGCGCGGGCGATGCCGCGATAATCGACGCCGCTGTGTGTGAAGAAGCGGCGGTCTTCGATGGCGACGACGGCGTCGCGCAGAGATGCCGGGACGTCAGCAAACTGCACGGCGATCTGCTTGCGGCGGTCGCCATCGCGCAGATTGGCCAGCGGCTCGCCTTCGATGAAGGCGGATTTCAATCGCACGCCGCCTTGCGCATTCGTGAGCGCCACGATGCGGTTGTCTTTGCCAATCTCCGCGCGCATAGGCGTCACGCCCATCTCTTGCGCCGTTGCCGGGTCGGGGTGAATTTCAATGACGTTGCCGTTGATGCTGTAAGCGCGCGTGTCGCCGCTCAGGTTGCCCTGGGCGTTACGCTGATAGCCGGCGCCGTCGAGATAGCTTGCCAGTTCATCAAGCGACATGCGGTTGCCGACTGAAACTTTGAAAGGCGCGGTGAAGATGCCGACCGAATGATCGAAGAAACCGGCTTCGAGGCGGGCGTCGATCTCGCGTGAGAACTGCACCGTGTAATAAGCGGCGACGCCGATCAGTCCGAACAGGACAACGGCCAATGGCACCAGCACACGCGGTTGCGTCATCCACACGGCCAGTCGTTTAAATGGGCGGGGAATCAATCGCAGCGCCCATCGCCAGGCCGCCGACCACGCATCAGCATGACGCGAGGGCCGGCGCGGTTGACGCACCACCAGGGTGCGTAACTGATGACCGCTGCTTGACGTGACCCGTGCCTTGTCCACCTTCAGATTTCCTTTCTCTTCTCTCGCCGCGCGTTGAGCAAAGCGCAAGGTTGCAGACTAGAGCGTTAGCTTATCGCTCGCTTGCGCCGCACTGTCCTAATGCGTTCTGGCGACCTCTGAGCGCACGTTGGCATCGAGCCACGCATCAATGCGATCAAGCCATGCAATGTCGGTTTCTTCGTCAACCAGCGCCTGGCGCAACTGCGCCGCTTTGCCCGCCAGCGCCATCAGCACCTCCGTATTGACGGTCCCCTCCATTTCCTTGACCATTCGCGCCAGCATCACGATTGCATTGACGTAACCTTCATAGAAAGCCGGTGATTTCTCGGGCGGCAGATACATGCCGGTTGCTGCTTGAATGGCTTCCGGCAGTGTACTGAATTGGGCCGCGAGGCTGCGGATTGTGTCCTCAGATAGAGTTTCGATTGTCATAAAACGCCTCCCATCGCTCATATAGCCATCGGCGTTCCACAACCCAGGTCAGGCGAATGACAACGCGCATGGGAACGCGGGCATCTTGCCCGCAATCTCACGCATGCGCATGGGTAGCTGGCGAGAGGCGCGCGCTCCCAGGCTGTTCTTATCCCCTTGCTCTGTTGTAGAGTTAAAGGTGTGGGCGCTGGCGACTTCGGCCAGCGCGGCTTGACCTGATGCACTTTTCCATTTCGCGGCTAACCAATCTTGCCGAGCTGCTATAACCCAGCATTCACACGACGAGGACAACAATAGAAGATGAGAGTATGGCCGGGACAACCTTACCCGCTCGGCGCGACGTGGGATGGCGCGGGCGTCAACTTCGCGATCTTTTCCGAGAACGCCACTGCCGTTGAGCTTTGCCTCTTCGAGCAGCGCGATGCGGCGCGCGAAACGGCGCGCATTCGCTTGACCGATCACACAGATCAAGTCTGGCACGCCTACCTTCCCGAAGCGCGGCCGGGACAGCTTTATGGCTATCGCATACATGGGCCGTACGAGCCGCACGCCGGGCACCGCTTCAACCCGGCGAAGCTGCTCATCGACCCATATGCCAAGGCCATCGCCAGCACTGTCGCATGGAGCGACGCGGTCTTTGGCTACACCATCGGCCACACGGACGCCGACCTCGCCAAAGACGACCGCGACAGCGCCGGCGCGGTGCCCAAGTGCGTGGTCATCGATCCGGCTTTCAGTTGGGGCGATGATGCGCCGCCGCGCACGCCGTGGCATCAGACGTTGATCTACGAGCTGCACGTCAAAGGCTTCACCCGTCAACATCCCGAAGTGCCGCCCGAGATGCGCGGCACCTACGCGGCGATGGCGCACCCGGCGGTCATCGACTACCTGCGCAAGCTCGGCATCACGGCGGTCGAGCTGCTGCCGGTGCATCAATTCATCTCCGGCAAAGACCTGGCCGAGCGCGGCCTGACCAATTACTGGGGCTATAACTCGCTCGGCTTTCTCTCGCCCGACGTGCGCTACGCCTACAGCGGGCACCTGGGCCAGCAGGTCGCCGAGTTCAAGATGATGGTCAAGACGCTGCACCGCGAAGGCATCGAAGTCATCCTCGATGTCGTCTACAACCACACGGGCGAAGGCAATCACATGGGGCCGACGCTCTGCTTTCGCGGCATCGATAACCAGGCTTATTACCGCTTAGTGCCGAATGACAAGCGTTATTACATGGACTTCACAGGCTGCGGCAACACCCTGAACATGACCCACCCGCGCACCCTACAACTGATTATGGATAGCTTGCGCTACTGGGTGCTGGAGATGCATGTGGATGGCTTCCGCTTCGATCTGGCCTCGACGCTGGCGCGCGAGCTTTATGAAGTGGATCGCCTGGGCGCGTTCTTTGACATCGTCCACCAGGACCCTGTGCTGTCGCAGGTCAAGCTGATTGCCGAGCCGTGGGATTTGGGCGAAGGCGGCTATCAGGTGGGCAACTTCCCTGTGCTGTGGGCCGAATGGAATGGCATTTACAGAGACGCGGTGCGGGGTTATTGGCGCGGCGACGCCGGGCTGATAGATGATCTCGCTTATCGCCTGACCGGCAGCAGCGACCTGTACGAAGGCGGCGGGCGGCGGCCTTACGCCAGCATCAACTTCATCACCGCGCACGATGGCTTCACGTTGCGTGACCTGGTCAGCTACAACGACAAGCACAACGAGGCGAATGGCGAAGATAACCGCGACGGTCACGACCACAACCTCAGTTGGAACTGCGGCGTCGAAGGCCAGACCGATGACCCACAGATTCTCGCCTTGCGCGCCCGCCAGCAGCGCAACTTCCTGGCGACGCTGCTGCTGTCGCAGGGCGTGCCGATGTTGCAGGCGGGCGACGAGATCAACCGCACGCAACTCGGCAACAACAACGCTTACTGTCAGGATAACGAAATCTCCTGGCTCGATTGGAACCTCGGCGACGACAAGCACAAGCTGCTGGAATTCACCCGCCGCCTGATCCGCTTTCGCAGTCGTCACCCGGTCTTGCGGCGGCGAAAATTCTTCCAGGGTCGCCCCATTCGCGGCTCCGAGGTGAAGGACGTGGCCTGGTTCCGGCTGGACGGTGCCGAGATGACCGAAGCCGACTGGCGCAATGATTCGGCGCGCACCTTGACCGTACGGCTGGCCGGCGAGCAGATCGATGAAGTGGACGAGCGCGGCCGTCGCGTGCTGGATGAAACCTTGCTGATTCTCTTCAACGCGCACCATGAGCCCTTGCCCTTCACGCTGCCTGAGCAGAGCCGCAAGACCGAATGGGAATTATTGATTGATACGCGGGATTGGCAGGTCGGCGGCCGCCGCAAGCTGGTGCGCGGCGGCGCGCGCTACGAAGTCGAAGCGCGCTCGCTGGCAGTCTTCTGTTTGAAGGCGAGAGGGGCTAGGGGTTAGCGGTTAGCGGTCGAAGTGAGAGGCGCAGCGTTGCACGCCAGGCGCAGCTTGGCTGCGGTGCTTCGGAGAGCTGCACAACCAGATTGACCAGCAGCGCATTGGTCGGCGTCGAGAAGTTTCCCGCTTTCGAGACGCGCGGGCCATCGAGCAGCGCGGCTCCGATGGGATCAATCGTTGCCGGCGCGGCGTTGAAGCGAGCGCGCTCAACTGCCTCGTTCGCCGTTTGCGGGCCGCTCGCGCGCAGCGATTCGACGTGCGCCGCAAGGATCGGCGCGCAGCCCTCAGTGGTCGAAGCCGCCAACAGTTCATAAGCGACGTTGGTGCGTACTTCGATGGGAATCGAGATGCTGAGTGGTCCTGTTTGACCGGGCGCGCTCAAGGCGACGACGAGCTGCTCGCTGCCTTGCTCGTAGACGGTTGCTTGCACTGAAGCTGACGCGCTAGTAAGCGTCCTCGACGCCGGCCCGCCAACGGTCAGCCTGAGGGCGTGTGAGACGCTGCCGCTGACGCGCAATGCCGCGCTCTGCTGGGCGCTGCCATTGATCGACAACACCGCCAGCAGCGCACAAGCCAGGAATGCGAAACGAAGTCTTTTCATCGGCGATCTAGCCAGAATCGGTTAACACTATCAGGCGATCAGTCAGGATTGCCCATGTCCTTCGCTTGGTTGCAGGCCGTGGTTGAGCAAGCCCCGTTCCCGAAAGCAAACCGGCGTGGCGTCGCGCTGCTCGACGACAGCGTTTGCCAGGAACGCCCATCCTAGCACGAAAAAAACGCCGAACCTATTCCCCACTAAGGTAATTTTTGGGAGATGAAGGAGTGCTGGCCGAAACGCCTGCGCCATCGCTTGCGCGGCTTGCCGGTGACGTCATTGGGGCGAAGTGCCTCAGTCGGTGACATTACTTGTACTAAAGATCAGTATGCCATTTTAAAGCGAATTACACTACATTTACTTAAAGACCGCTCTAGAGTTGATGTGAGAAGGTCGGGTGGAAAAAGAGGCGGGGCGCCTCAAGCGATCTGCTGATGCAGGCTTTCGTACTCCATCGGTGAGCGATACGCGATCCCGGAGTGTCATCGCTGGCTATTGTACCACCCTTCGATGTACTCGAAGTTTCCCATTCTCGCTTCCTCTACAGTTCGCAACGTCTGCCGGTTCAGTTCCAACCAAACGTAAAGGGAGGTATATAGCGGCAAATAGTTCTGGTAGGTGACTAATTCCAGTTAAGCGCACGGGCACCTCAACTTGGCTGTACACATGTTATTTGGAGTCAAGAATTTTCCTGTACGCACTGCAAAAGATTACCTTATAGGATTGACAAACGTAGCAACTAAGAATACATTTAGCGCGTCTTACGAGCCTATCAGGTTGGAAGCGAGCCTAAAGGTCAGGTTAAATAAAGACTTCAAGCGATATATAGCACGAATGGGTATCCTTTGCTGATTTCTGGTTGGCACATTGAATCCGGTTTATCCTGATAACCGACAGCATCGAGCGAGTCCGGTTTACGATTCATTGCGAGGATTAATAAACCGTAGCAGCAGCAGTAAATTGGCATCCTTTGTTTGACCCAACTCCCAGGTATTCCAGAACGCCTGGGATTAATTCGTGATACCTACACATCATGCAGATTGATCAGCCCTAGATGCTGATGCCTGCGGTGGCGGTATAGCTGCCAAGAGAATTGAACACAGGGCGGAGAATTATGTTTCCACAATCAAAAATGCGAATAGCTGAAATAGAGGCTCACATTGAAGAGTTGAATCGCAAAGTGCGCGAGTCTCAATCCCAAGCCAAAGCGCTCCAGGATCATGGAAGGCAAAACGCGGCCCAACTGGATGGCTATTTCCAGTCGCTTCTCAAAGCAAATTCTGAGCGGTTTAAGAATTCGCTGGGGCACCGGCCCATCTCAAGTTCGGCAAACTGGGCTGAACCGAGGTGGGCTTCGTGGAATCCAGCAGCCGCCCAAATTGAAAACCTGATTCGCATTGGCGATCTTGTTGAACGGCGCGATGGCAGCGACCTGCGTTTGCCAGCCTACCTTCCCTTCATCGGACAACATAAAACCGTCATCGTGAGAAGCCGCGGACGCTCAGTTGAACAGGGGGCGATGTTGCTACAATCCCTGCTCATTCGCACCGCCTTGATGTTGCCTCATCAAGCACGCTATACCTTGCTGGATCCAGCCGGCAACGGGATTGCTTTCCCCATGCGCCGCTACTTGCCACAGGTTCGTGAGAATACGGGCGATGTGCGGCGTGATCTTGATCAAGTCATCGTTGATATACAGCGCATTATCGAGAGCTATCTTGATGCCTCAATCACGTCGTTTGAACTGGTGCCGCAAGAGATTCGCATCAATGAGCGGTTTCAATTTGTTTTCGCCGCCGATTTCCCGAATCAATATGATCGCCGGGCAATTGAAGCACTGCAAAGCATCGGCAATACCGGCCCCGCCGCCGGGACCTATCTGTTCATTCATTACAATCAGAATCACGAGCTTCCGCGCGATATGAGTATGAACGCATTCAAGAACGCGATTTATATTGACGCGGATGACGCCGCCGCACTCACCCCATTGAATTTAAGATTACAGGCTGATTCTGCGCCGTCGCCTGAATTGCAGAGCCAGCTTTTTCAAACGCTCAGTGCGGCAAAACCGCCCGAACGCCTGTTAGATTGGGACAGCATCGCAGGGTTGGAGGAAAGTCACTGGTGGCGAGAAACCAGCACCCGAATAATTGAAACCCCGATTGGCGCGCGCGGCGGCGGCGAGAAGCTGAAATTATGGTTTGGGGTCAATCACGATAATCAACCCTGCGCCCATGGAATGCTTGGCGCCATGACGGGTTCCGGCAAATCCAATTTATACCATGTCTTGATTTGTGGACTTGCCGTTCGCTATAGCCCTGAAGAATTGCGCTTCTATTTGATTGACGGCAAAGACGGCGTGGAGTTTCAACCGTACCGTCACCTGCCGCATGCGGAAGTGGTTTCACTGCGCTCGTCGCCGGAACTATCTCGCAGCGTCCTGGCTGAACTGATTGCTGAGAAAGAGTATCGCAACCGCATCTTCTCGCAAGTTGGGGCCCAGGATTTGATCAGCTACCGCGAAAAGGGCGAGCCCGAAGGTAAATTTCCGCGCATCCTACTACTGGTTGATGAATACCAGGAACTCTTCGAAGGCGACAAAGATGCAAACGCTTCCAGCTACCTGCTGCAACTCTCTCAGCAAGGCCGCAGCGCTGGCATTCATATGCTTTTAGCTTCCCAGCGTTTCGGCGCGGCAGGGATGCTAAACCAGACTGCCATTTTTGGCAATTTGCACCTGCTGATGGCCATGCAGATGAAGACGACCGACATCCAGGCGCTCACGGAATTTGGCCGCCGCGGCAAAGCTTTGATCGCCACCTGTGATCTACCTGGGAAAATCGTCGTCAATGACAGAGGCGGCGACGATAACGCTAACATTCCTGGTAAGGCGGCCTATCTAAGCTCAAGCCGCCGCGAGGAACTGCTCGCGGCGCTGAATGGCAAAGCCGGTGCGCTTCCAGATAGCAGCTTGCCGCGCCGCGTCGTCTTCAATGGACAAGCGCAACCAAGCCTGTCAGATAATCCCTATCTTTCGCGCTTACTGCGGCATGTGAGATGGCCGAGTGGCGAAGACTTACAGGCATTTGCCCGTGAGCCCATCGAGACCGGCGGACTGGGCGTGATTGACTGGTTCTATGCGGAGCAGCCACGGGCCGTGTGGCTCGGCCAACAGTTCAATGTGCGCGGGCAAGCGATGATGGTGTTCCGCCGGCGCGTCGGCGAAAACGCGATGATTGTCGGCGGCGCGAATGCCGCACGCTACGGGATGCTGGCAGCTATCCTTACCAGCCTTGCAGCGAACACTGATCCGAGCGGCACCCAATTCATCATCTTAGACCGCAGCATCCAGGGATCGCAGTGGAACGGCGTACTCCAGGCGGTTTGCAATTCGCTTCTGCTGCCCAGCGGCTACACGACGCAGTTCAGCCAAGAGGCCGCGAAAGCAGAGTTATTCCTGAATGACCTGAGCCATGAATTGAACCGCCGTCAAGGCTTGGGCGAACAGACCATGATGAGCGAGCCGTCGATATTCGTTACGATGACCGAACTGGACGGCATCGAAGCGATGCGGCGCAAGGCGGATGCCTATGGCGGTACGGTCGATTCGCCGCTCGCCGAGATATTGAGAAGGCTCTATGTTGAAGGGCCATCGCTCGGCATCCATTTGATTCTCAGCTTCTCCGGTGTCAGGCCCATGGCCAATGTCGTGGAAGAGCGCCGCGGACTGATCAACTTCCGCCACCGGGTCGCCCTACAGATGTCGGAGGATGACTCGCACGCATTGACCCGAAGCCGCAAAGCCTCACAATTGCAAATGGAAGGCCCGACGCCAGTCTGCGCCTTGTATCTGGATTTGGAGAACGATAAAAGCGTGCGATTCAAACCCTACAGTAGCGATGCCGCGATGGTGGCCCAGAACGAATCATTGATCGACCAGCTTCGCCTGATCGGCGAGGGGCTGGCAACACGGAGGAATCACCGATGAGTATGGACGATCAATTCATCCAGATGCAGAATTTTCATCGCGCGCTAGTCAGCTTCAATGAGCATTTACGCGGCACCGTGGCGGATCTGGAATCGCGGCATGAATATGTCTCGCCTTACTGGCAGGATGAAATGCGCAAGCACTACGATTCGATCTGGGGGCCGTTTGAAGCCACCATGAAGCGTTATATCCATTCAGAAGGGCCGAACTACGCTGAGTTTCTGACCGTCAAGCTGCAAACCCTAAGGAGGTACTTACAAGGTGGCTGACTCAAGAATATTACTTGCCGGCCTGGAAGAATACCGGCGGACGCTGGGACTGCACCTGTCTCAATTGCAGGCCGAATACGATTATCTGGATAACACTTGGCGTCAATTCAGCAGCGTTTATGAAGGCGATGCGGCGGATCAATTCCGCGCCGGTTGGATGCGCACGGCGCAACGCTTTCAGGAATATATTCGCCAGACCGGTATGATTGCCGGCATCCTCGATGAACGCATTGAGTATCTTCGGGAAACGAACCGCACGGAAGGTGGCTTAATCGGGTGAGTGTTTATAATCCTCGCATCGTCGCGCAGGCTCTTGCCGATCTGACTGAAGAGATGGCGCGTTGGACTATTGCGGCGCGGGATATGCTGGCGATAGCTTCCCATACCCAGCGCCATGCCAGAGAGCGTGTGGACCGCACGGTCCACCATGCCGCCATTGTGGTCGATCAGGCTGAGCAAGATGAGGAGCGCGTGCAGAAAGCGATTGCTGAGACGGCTGACTTGCTGGATAAATGCCTGGAGGGGAAAGCTTCCTCCAGTGAAACCCTGCAGGAAGCACAGAATGCCCTGCAATACGCTGATGCGACGCTACAAGAATGGGAAGAGGAACTGGCAAAAGCGCTCGCCTGGTTGCAGCGTGCCGAGGCGAGATTGGCCAGAGCGATTGCGGAATATGAGCATGCCCGCAGAGCTTATGCCGTCGCTCAATCGGCATACGAACGCGCCGTCGCGCGCTACAATGCGTGCGCAAACAATCGAGAACGCACCAATTGCGATAGCGAAGCCAGAGACGTGCGGGCTGCTGAGGTTGAATTGCGTCAGGCCGCCGCCTGGGTGGAGGCCGCCGAAGCTGAAGTCATGGCAGCCAGAGAAGAAGTTGAGATGGCCAAAGCGCGCGTCGCTTGTTGTCGCCGGGCGGTCGACTACGCCAGTCAGGCCGTCCGCCTTGCGCAGGAGGCCGAAGCCGAAGCCGTCCAGGCCGTGAATGCGGCTGAACGCGGGTTAGAGTTCGCACAGGCCGCTGAGAAGCTAGACGAGGCGGCAAAGGAAAGCGTCATCGCCGAGAAGGAAGTGGCAGAACACATGATGGCGACGACACGCGAAGCCGTTGTGTTGACCGATGAAGCTGCCGCGCATTTGATCTCCGCCGATAAAGCCGAAGAATCTTCACAACGGTACTCATGGAACGCCCGACAAGAGCTTCAACATCGCATGGAGCTTCTCCACGAATTGAACCGAGCAGATTTATATGCAGATAGTAGCAAGAATCAACTTGCGGTCAAAAAATCATTTTTAGTAGCAGGGACTGTTATTAAACAAGCAGAGGAAGCACTAGCTGAAAACTATGCGGGCGAGAGCAGCATGCTGGATAATGACAAAGCCTACGAATGGGATAAGGTTAAACATATCAGGAAAGGGGATGCCGGAGAGGGATTCACCCGAGTCCGTTTAGCAGATCTTTATGACTACGAACGAATCGAGTCTCAGCCCAAAGGATTAATAAAAGGTCAAAGCCGACCAGACTTCGCGGTCAAAAGCTTAACTGATCCTGATAAATATGAAGAGATTGTCGATTCAAAAGCTTGGCAATTGACCATTCCCGGACGTGAAACTGATAACGCTCCGCCAACACTGGAAGGCATAGACTCGTCTCGACTATTGAGCATCAACAAACTGAAGAGTGTGGTACAGCGATATACCTCCTCAGACAAATTAGAAACTGATGGACGCCTGGCTCTCTATTTTCCAGAGGAAGTTTTGCGTCTGGCGCCACAGATTCAAAAGGAGATTGAAAGTTGGTCTGGTACTGAACTCGCTCACGGCAAAAAAGTCGAAGTCCGCTCTCAAGGAATCTGGGATGATGAACTGAAGAAATACGCGGAGAAATTGCATGAGAAAAAACGCCTCAGTTCATCCTGAAGGAGCAATTGGATGGAAGAAGCACTCTGGTCGCTAGCTCAACAATCGCGCGTCTTGCAGGATTTGCGCAAAGACAATCGCAGTGTGTGGAATGATGAAGCCGCGCGCGAGATAAATAGCCGCTACTTGGACCCTCATGAGATAGATTCACAGCAAATGCTTGCGGCTCTGGGGCAACAACAAAATTCGCTTGACCTGATAGACGCCAAGCTGAAGGAGGCGCAAGCCGACGCGCAACAGGCCGACGCCTACGCCAGGGTGGTTATCGACAAGTTGAAATTCGTCGAGCAGGATATTACCAATGCCTTCAGCCACTACGATCTCTTCGTCAAGTACAACTCAGATGCGCGCTCAAAGTTTCCTCGCGTATATGAACTGATTCACCATGCCAATAATGCCTGTGGTTAATTTGAAAGGAGTGGGCGAATGAGTAATACAAACATCATCATCCCGGCTGATTTAACGCCTCTGATCAGTGAGCGGGAAAGGGTTTTGCAAGCCGCGGATCATTCGGCGAAGTATGTTGCTGAGCTAAACCAACTATCATCCCAGGTTGCCGATTGCCCGCCTGCCGCGCTGCAATCCACCTTTTCCCAAGCGCATACGCCGCCCGATCAACTGGCTTCCGTGTTGCCTTTGCTCAAGAATGAGCTCGATAATATAAATCGGCTGAGAGCCGATATAGCCGGTCGTCAGATGGAAATCGAGCAAATCAAAAAACGAGATAAAGTTATTGTAATGGTTGGCGTTGTGGCCGTTATTCTATTGGTCATTATTCTGATTGCCAAGCTCAGTTCCTGAGAAGTTGTATGAAGGGTAGCAACCGTTACCAACCATCCACCTAACCCCATATTGAAAAGGCACCCCTATATGGTAGGGGGCGTACCCCGGTTTGATGGACATTTTCTCACTTGCGGCTCAAGCGCGCTCTCAGGCCATCGGCAATCGAAATCCGCTATAGAGTTGATGTGAGCAGGTCGGGTGATTGGTAGGAAAAAGAGGCGGGGGCGGCCTCAGAGCAATCTATCCGACCGGGCTTCGCTGTCCGCCGCGCGCGGCGCTTAAGGACAGTCTCGCCTGATTACGGATTGGAGATCGTGAAGGTCACAGAGGTCGAAAAGCTGCCGGGCGTGAAGAACTGCGGCTTGACAGCAAAGACCGTGTTGACCACAAGCCCATTGGTGGTGCCCGTCGGCACTGCGGCTTTCATAACGCGCGGCCCCGTGAGCAGGGTCGTGGCGCTGCTGTAGTCGTTCAGCGAGAAGCCTGAGTTGTAAACGTAGCGACCGCTGGTGCCGCTGGTTGCGCCATTCGAGCCGGAGGTCGGGTTGCCACTGCCGCTGGCAATCGTGTCGGTGCCGGCCATCACGCCGCCGCCACTGTCACGCGCCGCCGAGGTGACGCCAAAGCCGATGTCGGCCAGCGTGACGGAATCCGCGTCCGGCGTGCCGCTGCCATAAGTCATTGCTGCCGCCGTCATCTTCAGCGTGTAAGCGACGTTGCTGCGGAGCCGCAGCGGCACCGTCGCCGACACGAAAGCGTTCGTGTTCGACGGGCTGACTTCGCCGAAGTCGAGCGTCAGCACCGAAGGATTATCCAACTGGTCGCCCTTCGCCTTGTTGTTCGTGACCGTTCCGCCAGTGCTGATCGAGGCGGCGCCGCCGGCGCGCACTTCGACATAGCCGGACGCTGTCCCTTGCAGTGTGATGCTGCCCGAGTTGCTCTGCCCGAATGCCGCGACCGAAAGGGCTACGAGCGCAAAGATGACCAGGGGCAGTCTGCGTAAAGATGTTGCTACACGATGCATTGAGTGTCTCCTTGTTATTGTCCCGACGCGCTTGCGCCGCGGACGTTGGCTGTTCTTCTATCCAGATACCTTGATGGATTGGCCGAGGGGCTAATTCACCGAACTTCTCTTGCATTATTCCTACAGTAGGGACAAGGTCAATAGTTTTCTATCTGCCCGGTAATTCATTTTTTTGTACCTCATCGCCAAAAAAAGTATTGAAGCAGACAGACGAACTACCTACAATGGGGAGGCTCCTGGAAACTTCCCGACAAAAAGCTTCTCTCGCTCCTGACTTTTGCTCCTCGATTTTTTCTCGTCCCTCAACGAGTCTATGCGAAACCTGGCACGCCTTTTATGGATTGCGGCATTTCTGCTAGCCGGCCTGTCGGCCCGCGCTATGGGGCAGCGCCTGCCCGATGGCACAGCCGCAGCGAATCCTAAGATCATCGTCGGCGAGCGCGTCTTGATCGGCCCGGCCAGCGCGCCCGAACGTCACGGCGATAGTCTCTTCCTGCCGGTCATCAGCATCGCGCGGGCGCTTGGTGATGAAGCCAGCGTCAGCCCGGCGGCGCGCACCGTCAGCGTCCGCAGGCAGAATGGCGTCGCCGCAGACTTCAGCGCCCAGACCCATCAAGTGCGCGAGAATGGCGCGGTCATCCTGCTCGTCTCTTCAGCGGCAGAGATCGTCTTTCCGCTGGATGGCGAACAGTTGATGCTGCCGCTTGAAGTCGCGGCGGCGCTGCTCGACGTTTCAATCATCGTTGAGGAGTCAGGCCAGACGGTTCGCATCCATCGCGGCGCGCCGCCAGATCAGACGGTGCGGCAGGGCGCGGCGCACGCCCCGTGGGAGATTTATCAATCCGACTACCTGGCCAACGCCAACATCTATTCAAACTCGTTCTATCAAAGTTTCAGCCTGCATTCGTCGGGACGCATCCGCGATGGCCGCTTCGATTTCTTGTCGGCTTTCGATGGTTCGAGCGGGCAATCGCCGCTGCTGTTTCGCCGCGCCACTTTCGCTTACGACCGCACCAACGGGCAGCGGCTGATTGCCGGCGATTTCGGAACCGGCAACGACCTTGAGTTCCTTTCGTCAATGGTGCGTGGCCTGTGGGTGCAGCGGCCGGTCGGCGACCTGCGCGTCAGCGCCTTCGGCGGGCGCACCTTCTCGGATTCATTGCTGCGGTCACTGCCTGTGCCGGGAATTGAACCGGGGCAAGCCGCTAAGGATACCGGCCTGCACTTTGACACCAGCGTCTTCGGCTCTTCCGTCAGCTTCAGCCCCGTGCCGGCGAGCGGCGCGGCGACCTCTCGAATGATTGCCGCCGGCGCGATGCACTTCAACGGCCCGCAAGCGAGCGGCGATCTGCTGACGGGCGGCATGCATTACAGCTCGCAGCGTAACCAGTTTCAGCTTGACGCTGGCCTGGGCCATTTCGCAGGGCTGGCCTTCTCAAGCGGGGCGGCAGAGGCTCGCCAGGTTGATGGGGCGGCGGCGTTGCTCGACGTTTATGATCTGTTCAACCTGCGCGACAACCTTTCGCTGCAAGGGCGGGTGACGCACATCGGCGCGGATTTCCTCAGCCCGCAAGCGAACGGCTTTCTGACGCCGGGGAATCTTTATTCGGGCGGCGTCAACTGGCGCCCGCAGCCCTGGCTCTCGACTTCGTTCAACGCCATGTCGAGAGAGCGCTTCGACGCCGACCATCAGACGACGCGCTCGATGACCGCGGGCCTCGGCATCTCGTCGCTCGGCTGGCTGCCGGCCATTGTATTCTCACATACACAGAGCCAGAACAGCCGGCAATCGGCGTCGAGCTACACCCTGCTCAACATCACCAAAGAGTTCTCGCGCTGGCGGCTTTTCGGCAGCTTCACCAACATCGTCAATCCCGCGCTGCTCTTTGACTTTGACCACAAGCCGGCGACGCCGGTTCTGCCGAGCACCAGCATCAACGTCGGCGCGATGCTGCGATTGACCGACAGCCAGTCTTTGCAGGTGAGCCAGGCGGTGGCGCGCGGCCACAGCTTCGGCGGCTCGGCGGATTATCTTAACTCGACTTTCCTGAAGAAGTGGCTGAATTTTGGCGCGGGCATGAGCTACAGCTTGAGCAACGGGCAAATGACATTTGCCGGGCGCGCGCTGGCGACGCTCTCGCTGCCGGGCCAGCACGTCCTGCAAATCAACTACGCGCGCACGACGAATGGCGCACAACTGATGTTGCAATTGCGCGGCATGCTCGGCTCGCACAAGCGCCAGGAGGCGGCCATGAGCGCGCCGCTGGCCGAGCTGAATTCTTTCGGCGCCTTTTCTGGCAGGGTCTATCAAGATTTGAATCTCAACGGCTCCTACGATCCTGGCCTGGATAAGCCGCAGGCCGATGTGCGCGTCCATGTGGATGGTAGCTTCTTTGCGACCACCGACCGCAATGGCGAGTTCCGCATCGATAACGTCAAGGTCGGCAGCCACACCGTCTACATGGAATTGCAATCCGTGCGCGCCGATCTAACCTTACTGACGGGCAGCGAACAGACAGCCGTGCTGGTCTCGGGGCGCGACGCGATTGTTGATTTCCGACTGGTGCAGACCGGCCGGCTGCAAGGCATGGTGTGGCTCGACTTGAACGGCAATGGCCAGCCGGACGCCGGCGAGCCGGGGCTCGCGGACGTGCGGGTCGTCAGCGGCAGCGGTCGCGACACGCTGACCGACGCGGCGGGCGAATTCGTCTTGAGCGACCTGCCGCCCGGCGAGCATGTGGTGTTGATCGACGAAAAGACGTTGCCCGAAATACAGCGCTCGGCTGCCGGCTCGTTGCGGGTGATAATCAAGCCCGGCGGCGAAACCCGCGGCACCCTCCTGCCGGTCACGCGCAAGACGCCCGACGTGACCGTCAAACGTTTCCCATCCGAATAAAGCAGGAAGCCGGAAGCAAGAGGCAGGTGTTGGTTGGTAATCGTTAAGTGTTGCTGATCGTCAAAACCGCTTGCCTGTCTTCTGAACCGCCACCTGCCTCTTGCTTCCTGCCTCCTACCGTCTGCTGCCTGTCCTTTCAGCAGCCACAGTTATTACAGGTCGAGGTGAGTTGCAACGTGATCGTCACGGTGAAATTGCCGGGAGTGAAGAATTGTGGAACGACAGCAAGAATCAGATCGATGGCATAGCCGTTGTCGCTGCGCGGCTTGAGCGCGCCATTCTTGCTCAACTGTGGGCCGGTTATCAGGGCGGTGCCGGCCCCCACCGTGCTCAGCGACGATGGGAAGACCGCCCGACCGTTCGCGCCGAACGAGTAAGCGCTTGAAGGATTGTTGTTATAAGCCGGCGTGATGATCGAATTGACGCCGCAGCTCGAAGATTTCCCGCCAAGCGAGCGCAGGTTCTGAACGCCAATGCCGATGTCAGAGAGTTGCAGGGAATTTGCGCTGCCGCCGCTGAGCCCGGAAACCGTTGCGTTGAGCGCATACGACCCCGAGGCGCGCATCGCGATTGGGACGACGACGACGACGACGCGGTTCGGGTTGGCCGGCGACAACTCGCCGAAGTTGACGGTGACTTGTAGGTCGCTGGTCAGGTCGTTGGCCCCTGTGACCGACCCGCCGAGGCTGCCGCTGATTGAAGGCGCGCCGGCGCTGCTCATATCAACAGACTCAGCGAATGCGCCGCCCCGGCAAGGCGCGGACGGAATGAAAAGCGCCAGAATGACCAGCGGAACGATCAGCCAACGCGGCCCGGGCTTTCGCCAGCCGCGCAAAAAGCGGTGACGAGATTTACCTGTCGAGTTGTTGTCGGCGGCTTGCGCCGCGTTCCCTTTCACTTTCCACATAAGTGAGCCCGCATCTGTTGTCGGCCTTGCCGTGGCCCGGAGGCCTAATTCTTATAGTTGTGGTCAGAGTCGCGCTTCTTGACTTCGGTGTCTGATGACGGCGCAGGGTGTTTTTCGGCGACGCGCGCTTTGACGCTCAGCTCTGTCTGTCCCTCGACCACCGCGCTGCCGTCCTTAAAGTCCACGCGGTAAACCACCGAATAACTGCCCGGCGGGATCAACTTCTCAATGTGCAGTGCGCGGCTGACGGTTGAAGCGCCGAGGATCGGCAAAGATTCAATCTCCGGCATCTCGGCGATGACCGCGCCGCGTGCGTCAACGACTTTGATCGAGTGCTGCGGACGGATGCGGCTGTTGCCGGTGTTCTTGATCGTCGGCACGACGGTGATGCCTTCGTCATCGGCCACCGCTTTGAGGTTTTCAAGCGACCCTTTGCGGGTGAGGTCGGGAACGATGATGTAGAACAACGCGGCCATGCGAAAGCGCAGGACGAGTTGCTTCTGATTCTGTTCGAGCTTCAGGTTGTCGGGGCGCGATTCGACGAACAGCGCCGCCAGGTGATCGCCCGGCGTGGCGTCTTTCGGCACCACGATGGTGATGCGCACGGGATGAATCTTGCCGGGCAGCGCCGTGACTTCGCCGGGGCTGTAGATCATCCATGGGGCCGCCGAATCGGGCCGCGTGCCGGCCTTGAAATAATCGACGTTGCCGTCGGGCAGGATCGTCCAGTCGCCGAGCGTCGCCATCAGGCGGCAGGGCTGTGCCTGCGCCGAAGACGAGTTGTAAATGATGTTGACGACGACCGTATGCTCGGTGCCGGGCCGCATCGGCAGCTCGAAGCGCGCCGGCGCGAGGCCGATGCCATCCTCGCCGGGCGGGTTGGGCGCGTTGGCGGGTGCCGCCGGCTGAAGGCTCGGCGCGCCTGCCTGGCTCTGACCAAAAGCGAGTGCCGGCATCATGACGAGCAGGATTAAAAGCATCAGGCAAGCTTTCACGGGTGTCCTCCTTCGCTATCGAATCCGATTTATTTCACGAGCCGCTTACGGGTTCGAGATCGTAAACGTCACCGACGTTGAAAAGCTGCCGGGCGTGAAGAACTGCGGCTTGATCGCGAACGTCGTATTGACGACCAGGCCATTGGTGTTGGCGGTCGGCACCATCGCATTCATGATGCGCGGGCCGCTCAGGATCGTCGTGCTGCTGGTGTAATCGCCCAGTGAATAGCCTGTATTGTAGACGTAGCGCCCCGATGTCGAATTGACCGCGCCCTTCGACCCGGAGGTGGGGTCGCCGCTGGCGGTTGCCGCGGTGGTGTCGGTGCCGGTCGCCACTCCGCCGCCGCTGTCACGGGCGGTCGAGAGGACGCCGAAGCCGATGTCGGCCAGCGTCACAGAGTTGGCGTCCGGCGTGCCGCTGCCATACGTCATCGTTGCGGCGCTCATCTTCAGCGTGTACGACACGTTGCTGCGGAGCCGCAGCGGCACCGCCGCCGTGACGAACGAGTTGGCGTTCGATGGCCCGACTTCGCCGAAGTCAATCGTCAGCGTCGTCGGGCTGTTGAGCCGGTCGCCTTTGATCTTGTTGTTGGTGATCGTGCCGCCGGTCGAGATGGTCGCGGCGCCGCCGGCGCGCACTTCGACGTAGCCCGATACGCTGCCTTGCAGCGTCGTCGAGCCGGCATCTGTCGTTTGCGCCAGGGCCGGCGCGGCGCACACGACGACAAACAGAGATAAGCCAAGAAGGTTCGCGATGCGTTTCATTTGTTTTCCCTTACGCTTTTCTGCCCAGGCAGAATCGCTTGACGCACTCTCTAACCGGAGTGCTGTCGTTCAGCATCTTTTGTCCTCGGGGGAAATCTTGTCGGGGTTAGCTGAGAGGCTATAACCATTATTCCCAAGATGAGGAATAGGTCAATAGTTTTTTGCGGAAAATGTGGCGCTCTGCAAACAAGCCGGCGCTTGCTTCCGGGCCGGTTTGATGTTACCAAACTAAGGAGATTGCGCCTCGGCGCAGGCTGCGGAAAGGAGCGGTGAAGGCTTGAGGATACTGATTACTGGCGGGGCGGGCTTCCTGGGCTCGCATCTGGTTGACCGGCTGCTGGGCGAAGGCCACGAGGTCATCGTCTTCGACAACCTGCTGACCGGCAGGGTTGATAACCTCGCGCATCACTTCGGTAACGATCATTTCACCTTCGTCAAGCAGAACGTCACCGAATACCTGCACGTCAGCGGCGCGCTCGACGCCGTCATGCATTTCGCCTCGCCGGCCAGCCCCGTAGATTATCTCGAGCTGCCGATTCAAACCTTGAAGGTCGGCAGCCTCGGCACGCACAAGGCGCTGGGGCTGGCCAAAGAGAAGCAGGCGCGATTCCTGCTGGCTTCGACTTCGGAAACCTATGGCGACCCGCAGGTGCATCCGCAGCCCGAAGATTACTGGGGCCACGTCAATCCCGTCGGGCCGCGCGGCGTCTATGACGAAGCCAAGCGCTTCGCCGAGGCCATGACGATGGCCTATCACCGCTACCACGGGCTGGACACGCGCATCGTCCGCATCTTTAACACCTATGGCCCGCGCATGCGCCCGAACGACGGGCGCGTCGTGTCAAACTTCATCGTCCAGGCGCTCAAGGGCGAACCGCTCACGGCTTACGGAGACGGGCAGCAAACGCGCTCGTTCTGTTACGTCAGCGACCTCGTAGACGGCATCGTCCGCCTGCTGATGAAGCCGGCGGAGCGGAGCGCCGAAGACGACATCCACTTTCCGGTGAACATCGGCAACCCCGGCGAGTTCACCGTCCTTGAGCTGGCCCAACAAGTCATCTCTCTGACCGGCAGCCAGAGTAAGATCGAGTACAAACCGCTGCCGGTTGATGACCCGAAGGTGCGGCAGCCGGATATCAGCCGGGCCGAGCGCCTGTTGAACTGGCGTCCGCTGGTGAGCCTCGATGACGGATTGCGCGAGACGATCAACTATTTCCGCACCGTCGTCTGACCGCTCGCCAGAAAGATTCAAGCTTTTTTCAAGCCGTCCTGTTTATCCTGCCAGCAGTGAAAGACACCAATCGCGGTGTTCGTATTTCGACCATCGCAGGGCCTCGCTCGTCACGCGCGCCCTGCCTGGCCGCTGTGCGGTTCGACGAAGCTGAATGGAGGATGGTTTATGAAACGGGCGACGATTTTCATGATGGTTTTTGTCATCGCCGCGGCCAGCCTGATGCTTGGCGCGAATGCGGCAACCGGCACACTGCCCGGACAGCTGCGGGCCAAGGTTGATCCCAAGCTGACGGCCTTCTTTAACACCCACTTGAACGCCAAGACGCCGGTAGTTATCACCTACGATCACAGGCCGACGGCGACCGACTTCGGCAAGCTTCAGAGCCTCGGCATCAGCAAAGGCTTTGCCTGCCAGCGGCTGCCGATGGTGATTGCCGATATGAATGTCGCGCAGCTCGCCGCCCTGCAAACCCAGGCGGGCGTTCGCTCGGTCTGGGCCAATCGCTTGATGAAGCCGATGACCAACGCCAGCCGCCCATTCATCGGCGTCAACGCGATGACGGCTGACCAGGAAATCAAAAGCCACAACGCCGCCAACCCGGGCTTACCCATCTCTGGGCACGGCATCGGCATCGGTTATGTGGATACCGGAATTGACGCGACCGGCGCCGACCTGCCGCTGGGCAGCAAAGTGGCGCAGAACGTCATTCAGCCGCTGGCGCAGGGCGTCGTCTCTGACGCGGGGCTGGTGCTAGGCGTCGGCATCTCGATTTCCGACCTGATTGCCGACACAGGCTTTGTGCCGCCGATCTATGTCGAAAACGTGCCCTTCTCTGATGTTGAATCCGGTCACGGCACGTTCGGATCGGGAGTTGCCGCCGGCCTGGGGAGCAACTCAGGCGGCTTCTATGGCGGCGTGGCGCGCGGCGCGCGTCTGGTCGGCGTCAATTCGGGCACCGACCTGGGATTGCCGCTGGTCGCCATCATCGGCGCTTATGATTACCTGCTGGTGCATCAGTGGGATTACAACATCCGCGTGATTAACAACTCGTGGGGCTCGTCGCTGGCCGAATCCGAGCTTGACCCGGCCAACCCCATCAACGTCGCCACGCGCACGGCACACGACCTCAACATCACCGTCGTCTTTGCCGCCGGCAATGCCGGCGCCGCCGCCGACGCGATCAATCCCTATTCAACGATGGCCTGGACGATTTCAGTCGCCGCCGGCGAGAAACAAGGGCTCGGAACGCCCGCCGACTTCAGCTCGCGCGGCGTCAACAATGGCGGCAACCCGGACGTTGCCGGCATGCCTGCCGACCCGAACGCGCCGCCCAACCTGCGCCCTGACATTACCGGCTCCGGCGTAGACATCAAGAGCGTGCGCTCGCACGGCGCCGGCCTGGTCAACACCATCGGCGCGGTGCCGATCTTCGTCGGCGCGAACGACCTGACGACCATCCCGCCGGCCTACCTGCCTTTTTACACGACCTCGCAGGGCACCAGCTTCTCCTGCCCGCAGGTGTCGGGCGTCGTCGCCTTGATGCTGGAAGCCAACCCGCTGCTGACGCCTGATGACGTGGTGACGATTTTACGGCAGACGGCAACCCCGATGCCTTACGAGCCGAGCGTCGTCGGCACAGGGTACGTAGACGCGCACAACGCCGTGCGCGCCGCGATGGGACTTGCCGCGGTCGCCCACCCGTCAGACCTCTTCCCGCACGGCGGCGGCCCGCAGATACTTGACCCGCAGGACGATGAATTCGGCACGGGCGCGCAGGACATTCTGTCGGCGCAATACACCTACGACGCCGCGAATCAGCAGATCGTCTACACCCTGACGCTGGCTGACCTTTCGACGACGACTTCCAACATGGCGTGGTTACAGGAGTCGGATTTCAAACTGCCGGGCAGCGCGACGACGACGACGCTCTACGTGTCGGCGTCCGTAGACGGCGTGAGCGCGCCGACTTTCTCTTACGGCACCATCGTCGTGCAGAATAGCGTTCGCACCCAGACCGATCTCGGCGCGGCGGATTCAGGCGAGATTCGCGGCAACCAGATCATCATTCGCCTATCGCTCGCCAAGGTGAATGCGGCGGTCGGCTTCAATGTCGTCGGCGCTACATCAACCGCGACGCAGAGCATCGCGCAGATTCTGATCGGCGCGGCGGGGACGGGATTGTTGTTCCCCGGAGACACTGCTGCCGGCTCCGACTTCGTGGTCGCACCGTAAGCCAGGTCGCATTAACCACAGAGACAGGGAGACAGGGAGACACGGAGAGTTTCCTCCGTGTCTCCCTGTCTCCCTGTCTCCCTGTCTCTGTGTCTCTGCGTCTCTGTGGTTGGTTTGCCTGAAATTGCTAATCCGAATTGATCGTGTCGTAGATGTAGACCGGCAGCGACTTCGGATAGAGTCGCTTGGCCTGGCGCTGCTCCTTGAGCAGCTTGCTCAGTCCTTCGGCGATCCGCTTGTCAGCGCCTGAGCGGTTCGATTTGCGCGCCAGGTTGTCTTGCTCAAGCGGGTCGGCGTTGTCGCTGACGTTGTACATCTCGAACTCGGGCGGCAGCGGCTTCTTCTTGGTAATCGTCTTGCCATCCACGGTGATTTGATTCTGCTGGAACGGCGACGACCAGAACTGCGGGTTGTCGAAGTAGCGCGAGTATTTCCACACCTGCTCGCCGTCCGGCCCGTCAATCGTCGTGATCACGGTTTCGACGTGATTCGGCTGCACCACCGAATGATAAGGCTTGCCGGTCACCGGGTTGGTCTGATTCTGCCCCTTGCTGATCTCGTCGTCGGTCATGAAGTAGAGCGGCGAGGTCGAGCGGTTCGGGTTCTGCTTGCCGGTGACGACCTTCGACAGATCGCGGCCCACCAGCGGCAGCGCTTCGTTGTGGCTCTTGCTCACCTCCTTCTGCGCCTTCGCGGCGTTAATCTCCGCCAGCCCCAGCAGCGTCGGGATCAGGTCAACGTGACTGGTCAGCATCTGTGCGTCGCGCGGCTCTGGGAACATCACCGGGTTCGAGATAAGCAGCGGCACGTGCGTGGCCTCTTCGTACGCCTGGTGCCACTTCTGGTGCATGCCGCCGTGCGCGCCGAGCAGTTCGCCGTGATCCGAGGTGAAGAGGACAATCGTGTTTTCATAGAACGACGACTCGCGCAGGCGCTTATAGACATTCCAGATGTGCCCGTCAGATTCCTTTTGCAGATAGTAGTAAAACTGGCGGTACTCTTCGACCGTCGGCTGCGGCATCAGCATCTTCGGGTAAACGTCAACGTAGCTCTTCTGAGCGCGCGGCTTGGTCTCCAGGGTTTCGCGCTCGGTCTGCGGTCGCGGGATGCTCGGCACGAAGCCTTCCGTGAGCGGGTAGCCGAAGTTCTTCCAGGCGATGCCGAACAGCACGATGTCATGCGGGTTGACGAACGAATTGACGATCAGCCACGGCTGTTGCTCGCCGGGCGATTTCCTCTGCTCGGCTTCGAGCGCGTCGAGCAGGTTGATGGTTTCGGCCATAAAGCCGGGGTCGCGGTTGGTGCCGGTGTTGGCCTTGGCCGAGCCGTGCGGTTCGGGACCGATCCAGCCATCAAAGCCATAATCATCGAGGCGGTTGGCGCGCAGGTAAAGATCGATGATGTTTTGAATCGGCTCGCCGTTCGGCGTGTAGCTTTCGAGCGGATCGTGTGTGCCGGGCAAGACGATGTCGGCGTGCGAGACATGCCACTTGCCTTTGTAAAACGTGCGGTAGCCGCCGGCGCGAAAGTAATCGCCCATCGTCGGTACGGTGTTCGGGTCGAGCCAGAAGACATCAGAGTCGAACGAGCTTTTGGCCGTGCCGGTCGTCTGCGTGACGCCGTGCAGTGACGGATACTGGCCGGTGAAGATCGTCGCCCGGCTCGGCGAGCAGGCGGTCGCGCCGGCATAGTGGTGATGAAATTCCATGCCCGTGCGGCGCAGCGCATCCTGCGCCTTGAACTCGGCCTTGCGCCAGGCGCGGGTTTCTTCCGTCTCGTAAACCGGCGGGTAGCGCTCTTCATCTACCATGAAGATGAGGAAGTTGGGGCGTTTGCCATTGATTCGCATGAGTCTCCTTTGTTCCAAGCGTTTCAACGCCTGGCTAAATTCAATGCGCCGCTATGCGGCGCGACATGGCTGCGCCGCCGGTAGCAATGGGCTACCTGACGGTCAGTGGTGGCAGTCCAACCGGCTTGGGGTCGAAATAGCCGAAGAAGGCTTCGGCGAATTTATCCAGGCTGGTTGTGCCGAGCGGCTTGATCAGCCCGGCGGCGACGGCTTCATTCAGCGCCTTGCGGAACTCGGCCTCGCCTCGCGCCTCGGCGCGCAGCAGCGCGTTGAGCGCGGCCTTGTTGAGCGAGATGGCGAGGCGGGCTTTTTCAACATCCTGCTGACTGAGCGGCGCGCCGCGCGGCGTCTCTTCGATGAACTCGGCAATGCCGCCGCGGATGTGCAGCACGTAGCCGAGCGGCCCGAAGCCCTGGTCGCCAGCGGCGGTCTCAGCCGGGAACCAGAAGCCGAGCGTCGTGTCTACGTTCTGCTTCGCGGTGCGCTCGGCGCGCAGCCGCATGGTCAGCGAATTCACCCACGCGCCGCCCGGCAGCGCCCCGACGACGCCCGGCGACACCAGGCCGCCAACGATCTTGTCCGGCAACGGCCAGCCCATCAGCTCGTGCGCAGAGGTGATGTACCAGTTGCGCCAGTTGGGATTGATCTCGGCTTCGGCGAGCTTCTTGAATGCCTGCGCTTTGATAAAGCGGGCGTCCTTAAGCTCTTTCTGCGTGGCCTGTTTATCGGGCGATTCGGCGATGTCTGCGCGCGGCACGAGGTCTGTGTAAGCGCGAATGACGTTCGTCGTCAGCTCGGCGGCCCACTCAAACTCTTTATGGTCGTAAGCTTCTTGCGCCGCCTGGTTGACGCGCGCCGCGCCGCCCATCATCTTGACGTAACGCTCGGCCAGCTCTTTGGGCGGCGTCGGGCGCAGGGCGACCGGGTCGGCTTGATACCAGCCGACCGAGCCGACATAAATCTCGCGCACCGCCTGCACCAGCGAGCCGTAGAAGGGCCGCAGGTAATCCTTCGGATCAACCACCTGCGCGCTGCCGCTGTTGAGGATCGGCTGCACGCCATCCAGGCCGCTCATCAACCGCTGATGCTCGCCCGACTTCAAGTACAGGTCTTCGACCAGCGGCGCCAGCTCGTCCATCGTATAGCCTTTGTTCATCCAGCGGATCGCCTGGTCGTGCGTGAACTGGACGGCATCGCGGAAGTTCATCAGCAATCGCTGAATGTTGTCGCGGCCACAGACCGGCGGCCCGTGGCTCGGCACCATGCACCACGAGTCGAGCTGCCGCAGCTTGTCGACGCTGCGAAACCAGTGCGCCGGGTTGCGGTAAGCGGTGCCGCGCAGGCTGTAGAGGTTCGGGAACGATGGCCCTTGGATGACTTCGGCAGACAGCAAGAGCCCCGGCCCGCCCCAGTCGTCGCCGCTCGGAGGCACGCGGCTGACGCGGTTGCGTTGGTCGGGAATAAAGCCTGCCAGCTCGTCGTTGGTCTCGCTCGGCACGTAGATTAATTTCATCTCGACGCCGGCGGCTTTGAGCGTCATCCAGTTGGTGAAGGTGCGCGACGGCATGCGATAGCTGCCGAGCACCTCTTCGACCTTCTTGTCGGCGTTGGGATCGTCGTTCAGTTTAAACCCGGCCTTCTCCTGCATGCCGATGCCGTCGTTGACGTGATTGAGTGGGATGAAGCTGCCGTACATGTAACTCGACCGCGCGTCAATGATCGTGCCGGTGACCAGCGCCGTCGTGCCGACGCCTTCGTTGATCTGCGCCTGGCCAATGACGGTGACGCAATCGGGTTTCTCCTGGTCGGCGTCATAAAAACTATCAGGCCCTGCCTTGTCGGGGTCGGCAGGCAGACACGGCGGTCGGTCGGCTTCTTTCAAGTAGCCCCATACGCCGAAGGTGTGATCGATGTGATTGTGCGTGTAGATGATCGCGCGGATCGGCAGCCGTCCCTTCGGCAAGATGTTCTGGCTGCGGAAATGTTCAATCGTCCGCCGTGTGACCTCGGGGTTGCCGAGCGTATCAACGATAATCAACTCGCGCTCACCGTCGCCGCGGCGCTTTGGCCCTTTAATGACAATGGTGTTGGCCAGGTCAAATCCGACGGCGCTATAGACTTCATAGCTCAAATCCGACGGCAGCTCTTTGAGCGGGTAATGATCCTGCTTGAGATCATAAATCTTTTTCGGTTTGAACCAGTTGCTATGGTTTTCGAGCAGAGGGTTGACCGGCACTTTGATCTCTGGCCTGTCCTTGTCCTGGGCTAGAGCCGGCGCGCACAACGCCAGCGACAGCGCGGCGAGGCTCAAAGCGAAAGCGCGTTTGCGTAACATAGACTCCCTCCCGAAAGTGTGCTGAAGGTTAAAGGTGATCGCCTGCCCGCCGACCGGCGGCAGATGAGCTAACGATGTGCCAATCCGTTCCGTAACCGAAGTTGCCAAGTTGACAGCGATTTCATACAATCTCGCCGCGCAGCGAAGAGTACGATAAACTCAGGTTACTTGTCTAGATGCGCGGCGAATAATTTTACACGAATTTGTGATGAACAAGTGATGGCGAGCAATTCGTCTTACGTTTTCGACGACGTGTGCGTAGAGCTGCTAAACCTGAAAGCTGACCCGAGAGTGGACAGTTTGCGTCCTGACGCTCGCTTCACGCGCCTGCTGCGCCGCCCCGGTTTTACGAAGTGAGCGGATGGAGCCGAAGGCCGGCTGACCCGCTAGCGATTATCGAAAGCGACCGTGCCGCTGACCAGCGCGGCTTGCACGTTGAAGTCGTCATCGAATGCGATCAAGTCGGCGCGGCTACCGGCTTCGAGCAATCCATAATTACCGCCGAGGCCGGCAGCGCGTGCGGGAACCGCTGACGCCATGCGCACCGCATCGGCGAGCGTCACCCCGGTTCGCGTGATGTTGCGCAGGGCTTCGCGCATCGTGATGACCGAGCCGGCAATCGTTCCCGCGCCCGGCCCTTCGACCAGCGCCGTCAATCCGTCCTTTACCGCAATCTCGGTGTCCCACACTTTAAAGGTGCCGTCGCCGAGCCCCGCCGGCTGAATCGCATCGCTGATCAGCGCCATACGCGATGGGGTCTTCGCTTTCGCCATCAAGCTCAACATCAAAGGGTGGACGTGATGAAAGTCGGCGATGCAATCGATGGTCACGTCGTCGCGCAGCAATCCCCATGCAATCGTGCCCGGCTTGCGATGGTGCAGCGGCGCAAGCGCGTTCGGGAAATGCGTGATGTGCCGCGCGCCCGCCGCCAGCGCCGCATCGAGGGTTTCCAGATCGGCGTCTGTGTGGCCGATGAACGGACGCACGCCCGCGGCGGACAGGACGCGTATTAGCTCAAGGCCGCCGCTGATCTCAGGCGCGAGCGTCATCAGGCGCGGGTAGGCTAAATTACTTTCACCACTGCCGGTGAATATTTGAATCGAGCGCGGGTCGCCGTCGTAGGTGCGAAAATGCGCCGTCTTCAGCGCCCCACAACGATTGCGACTGACGAACGGTCCTTCGAAGTGAATGCCCAGCAGTCGAGCGCCGCGCGCCTGGCCGCTTGCTTCGGCTTCGCGCTGCGCGGCGATGAACGATTCGATGGCAACCATCGCTTCTTGGTAACCGCGCTCGTCAGTCGGAACGAAGGTGGCGAAGTAGCCGGTCACGCCTTCCGCAAGCAAGAAATCGGACAGCGCCCGCAACTGCTCGCCGCCGGCCGCCTGCACGTCAACGCCCGCCGAGCCGTGAATGTGAATATCGATCAGGCCCGGCGCGAGATGCGCGCCGCGCAGGTCAATCGCTTCGGTGGCGCTGAAACCTGTCGGCGCGCGCTCGGCGGTAAAGACCTCGGCGATGCGGCCTTCGCGGATGACTACGCCGCCGGGTTGGATGCCGCCGTCGAGAATCAATCTGGCGTTGTGAAGAAGATGGCCCATCGCTGAATCAGGTCGCCCCTGTGGCGCAAGCTAACAGCTTGCGCCACAGGGGAAAATGGCTACAGGCTGTCAATCGCCCGCCGCACCGAATTGCCGTGCGCTCGCAACAACGATTCGGCTTCAGTGCGCGGCAGGTGTGTGGCCGCCATCACAAAGGCGAGGCGCAGGTCACGGCCCGCCTCTTCGAATAGCCGCGCCGCCGCCTCATTGCTCAGGCCGGTCTCTTCGGCAAGGATGCCGCAGGCGCGGCGCACGAGCTTGGCGTTGTTCGGTTGCAGGTTCGACATCAGGTTGCCGTAGACCAGCCCGAGGCGAATCATCGTCGCCGTTGACAGCATATTCAAGATCAGCTTTTGCGCCGTGCCGGATTTCATGCGCGATGAGCCGGCGATGACTTCGGGGCCGACGACCGGCGCGATACTAACGTCTGCCGCTGCCGCCATCGCCGATTCAGGATTGCTGGTGATGGCGATGGCCGCCGCGCCAAGCGCTTTCGCGTGTCTTAGCGCGCCGAGCGTATAAGGCGTATTGCCGCTGGCCGAGATGCCGACAACCGCGTCGCGCGGCGTCAAGCCGGCGGCGTCAAGGTCGCGCGCCGCCTGCGCGGGGTCATCTTCGGCGGCCTCGACTGCTTTGTATAACGCTTCGACGCCGCCGGCGATGATGCCGCGCACGAGGGCACTCGGCACGCCGTAAGTCGGCGGGCATTCCGAAGCGTCGAGCACGCCGAGCCGCCCGCTGGTGCCTGTGCCGATGTAAAACAGATGGCCGCCGTTGCTCAGTCGCTCGACGATG
The DNA here is from genome assembly GCA_035275065.1 of Blastocatellia bacterium. Taxonomy (NCBI): domain Bacteria; kingdom Pseudomonadati; phylum Acidobacteriota; class Blastocatellia; species Blastocatellia bacterium. The sequence continues at coordinate 87,496 of DATENM010000153.1, read as the reverse complement.
CGCTCGACGGCCTCGGCGACTTGCGGCAAGACCAGCGCCACGGCGTCAGCGACGGTGCGGTCTTCGTTGTTAATCAGGGTGACGATTTCAAGGGTCGGGCGGCGATCAATATCGCGGGTTCGCGGGTTCGCCTGTTCGGTGATGGGTTTCATGGTCGGCTTTCGGCGCGGGCCGGCGGCGAGTAGAATCAAGTGAGGATGAGGTTGAAAGCCGCGCTCAAACTTTGCTTCGCCCGCCTGCGCCAGTTGTTTGCGCTGCTCGCGGCCAGGCCGCCCGCCAGTTGAGCCCTGGGCGTAAGCCTTGAGCGCCGTGAGCGCGAATCAAATAGTTAAATCAATCACAGAAACGAAGACAGGCGGCGACGGGCCGCCGCCGCCCGTGCTTTAGAGCAACGATTTGATGTCGCTTTCAAAGACGTTTTCCGGCTGCACGCCGACGTATTGTTTGACGATGCGGCCATCGCGCCCGATGACGTAAGTGGTCGGGATGCCCTGGCCAGCCGGATAGTTCGCAAGCGCCGAGGGGTTGTTGACCAGCCAGATCGTATAGTTGATGTTGTTATCCTGCGCGAACTTTCCGACCATCTCGGCATTGCCTCCGCGGGTGATCGGATCGAGCGACACGCCGACGATTTCCAACCCCTGCGCCTTGTACTTCTCCTGAAGCTTGATGAAGCTGGGAATCTCCATGCGGCAGGGGCCGCACCATGTCGCCCACAGGTCGAGGACGACGACTTTGCCCTTCATCTGCTCAAGGCTCTGCGCAATGCTGTTGACGGCAACGGGCTGCACGACCAGCTTGGCGGTGCTGCTGCGCTTGCTGCTCTCCTCAGAGTTGCAGCCGGCGAGCGCCATCACTAGAGCGAGAATCAAGACCGCCGGCACAATACGACTTGTGCGTCCAATCGCCGGTTTCATCGCTGACATACTCTCTCCTCGTTAAATGATTTCCGTTTGATGAGCAGTGAGAGTCTACCACGAAGCGCCGGCAGGATGAAGGACTAAAGCGACGCGGGGACCAGGGCGACCGGGCGACGCGGTGACAGGGAAAGCGGCCTGAGAGGCGTCGCTCATCGCGAGCGTCTTGAACCAAGTTTGCCGTATCTGCGGTCGCCGTGTCCACGCGTCTCTGCGTCTCCAAGTCGCTCCTTGCCGCGTCGCGGTTGAGTGCCTGAGTGCCGGCGCTCCAGGATGATGCGGCAGACGACGAGCGCCAGCAGACGGTGAACGAAGCGCGCCTCCCATTTCATGACGGGCTTAACCTCGATGCGCGCCGTCGTCTGCATGCGGCGGCTCGCGTCAAAGTGAAAGACCATCAGCGTTGACGCATAGAATGGCTTGTTGATCGAGAAGGAATAGGCCGAGCGCAAGCGGCTGTCGCGGGCGCGCAGCAGGCGGAAGTTGTCGCCTTCGGCCATCTCGACGCGCAAGCCGGCGCGGTGCGGGTTGGCGCGCGAGCGTTCGACGAGAACTGATTCGCCGCCGTCTTCCGAAGTCAGCGCGATCTTTTTATCCAACGCCCCGACATCGATGTAGAAGCGCAATCCTTCGGCTTCATAGACGGCACGCCGCTGGCCGCGCCAGCGTAGCCGGGCGATGGTCCGGCCATTGACCGTGAACAGATGCCGGGCGCGGCTGTGACCTTCGCGCCGCACAAGGACCTCGGCCTCGCCAAGAAAGTCGCGCTCGTAGGCTTCACCGGCCTGGGCGCTGAGAATTTCTACGCTTGCTTGCATAGCGTTAGCAATGAGTGACAAGTGACAAGTGACAAGAAAAACCCCGACGGCGCAGCGGGCTGCCCGGATATGCGGTCACCTTCTCTTGTCACTTGTCACTTGTCACTTGTCACCCTCTTCAGGCTCCGATGTAGCGCGCGTACAGGCTGCGCGCGATGGCGGCGTCGTCGGTGCCGCGAATGATGCTGCGCGCGTCGCGGAAGACAGTGATGTCGTAATCGTCAACGCGAAAGCGCAACAGGAAATCGTTATACGCTACGTCACCGGCAGACTTGAGGCGCGCGGCGAGCTGTACGAAATCTACGGAGGTCGCGCCCGAGCGCCCGATCTGCACGGCGTTGCGACCACAGAGGGTCGTCGTCACCTGACGGCCCGCGCCTCTCAGAAACTCGAACTCGCGTTGGCCGCACGCCGGACAGGCATCGCGCTCGCCGTAGCCGTCGAGACGCAGCCGGTTGATCTGCAAATCCCAAACATCTATGCGAACCAGCGCGCCATGCAGTTGCTCGCGCTGGCCGGTCAACAGCTTCATGGCTTCAGCGCATTGGATCGCCGCAATCGTCGCGATGATCGGCAAGATGACGCCCGCCGTATCGCAGGTCGGCCCCGATCCGGGTGCGGGCATCGCTTCAAGCACGCAGCGCAAGCAAGGCGTTTCGCCCGGAAGAATGGTCATCGTCAAGCCGTACGAGCCGACCGCCGCGCCATATATCCACGGCGTCGCGGTCTTCACGCAGGCGTCGTTAATCAGGTACCGCGTCTCGAAGTTGTCCGTGCCATCAATGACCAGGTCAGCGCCGGCGATGATCTCTTCGATGTTCTCGAAATTCACATCGGCGACGATGGGCTCGACGCCAACATCTGAATTAACACGGCTGATGCGGCGCGCGGCGGCGACGGCTTTCGGCAAGCGCTCGCGGGCGTCGGCTTCCTCGAACATGATCTGCCGTTGCAGGTTCGATTCTTCAACGAAGTCGCGGTCAACGAGTGTCAGATGGCCTACGCCGGCGCGGCAGAGGGTCTCTGCCTGCATAGCGCCGAGCGCGCCGCAGCCAATGATGACGACGCGCGCGCCGGCGAGCCGCGCCTGGCCGGCTTCGCCGATGGGCGCAAACAACCGCTGCCGCGAATAACGATCATCGGTCTTCATAGCTTCACCGCAATTCTACACGAGCAAGCCGGCCGCCGGTAGTCAGCGGCCACTTGTGTTGCGCGGGATTTGCGCATCGGATATATTCTTAGCCGTACCGAGCGCATGCCGGAGCCGCCGGGCGCTTCGTAGTCATATGTCAACTGATAAAGTCGTCGCGACGAACCGCGAGGCCTACCATAATTATCACATCCTCGAAACGCATGAGTGCGGCATCGCGCTCACCGGCACAGAAGTGAAATCGATTCGCGAAGGCCGCTGCAATCTCAAAGACAGTTACGGGCAGATACGCGACGGCGAAGCCTGGCTCTTCAACGCGCACATCAGCCCTTACAGTCACGGCCACCGCGATAATCACGAGCCGAGGCGCACCCGCAAGCTCCTGCTGCACAAAGCCGAGATTCATCGGCTGGCCGGCAAGGCGCAGGAGAAGGGGCTGACCCTGGTGCCGACGAAGATGTATTTCAAGAACGGGCGCGTTAAAGTCGAGCTGGCGATTGCCAAAGGCAAGAAACTCTACGACAAGCGAGAAACCGAGCGCCGCCGCGAAGCCGACCGCGAAGCGCGTGCTATGTTGAAACAAAGGAACCGGTGATTTTGGATTTTGGATTTTAGATTTTGGATTCGCAGATCAAAGCATCAAACGATCCTGTCTGTCCCTTAATCTAAAATCTAAAATCTAAAATCCAAAATGGAGAACGGATGGAAGTCAAAGCGGATCATGCAAAATTTTACGAGATCGACGCCGACGCGCTGGTGGTGACGATCTACGAAGGTGAAACGGCGGCGGACGGCGCGCTCAAAGAGCTCGATGAGCGCACCGGCGGCATCATCAGCGAGATGCTCGGCTCCGACGAGATGCGCGGCAAGCAGGGCGACATGGTTTATGTTTACCGGCCCGGTAACATTCGCGCCCGGCGGCTGCTACTGGTCGGCGGCGGCAAGCGCGAAGAATACTCGCTCGACACGATACGCAAAATGGCCGGTTCGGCGGCGCGCTTTCTGCGCGGCAAAGGGGCGCGCTCGATGGCTATCTTGCGGCGCTCGCAGCTCGACCTCGGCAAGGCCGTGCAGGCCGCCACGGAAGGCGCGATCCTCGGGCTCTTCGAGCCGGATATGTACAAGACGCAGAATAAGGAAGAGCGCCGCATTGACGAATTGATCTTGCTGGCCGCCGCGCCGGGCAATGAAGCCGAGCTGGCCGCGGGCGTCGAGCGCGGGCGCGTCATCGCCGAAGCCGTCAACATGGCGCGTGAGCTGTCGAACGAGCCGAGCTCGGTGCTGACGCCGTCGGAGCTTGCCGAGCGCGCCAAAGAAGTGGCGACGCGCTTTGGTCTCGACATCGATGTGCTGGACGAATCGCGCATGAAAGAGCTGGGGATGGGCGCGCTACTGGGCGTGGCGCGCGGCTCGGACGAGCCGGCGAAGCTCATCGTCTTGCGCTACACGCCCGACGAGTCAGAGCCGATGGGCAACGACGCTGACGTCATCGCGGTCGTCGGCAAAGGCATCACCTTCGATTCGGGCGGCATCTCGATCAAACCCGCCGAAGGCATGGAGAAGATGAAGTACGACATGTCCGGGGCGGCGGCGACGCTGGCCGTCATGCGGGCGCTGGCGCAGCTGAAGCCGCGCGTCAATGTCATCGGCGTCATGCCGGCGACCGAGAACATGCCTTCGGGCCGCGCCTATAAGCCGGGCGATGTGCTGCGGGCGATGAGCGGCAAAACCATCGAAGTGATCAACACCGACGCCGAAGGCCGCCTGATTCTGGCCGACGCCATCAGCTACGCGCGCAAGCTCGGCGCGACGCGCATCATTGACATGGCGACGCTCACCGGCGCGGTAGCCATTGCTCTCGGCCCGATCAATGTAGCGGCGCTCACCAATGACCAGGCGTTCGTGGATGAATTGCGCGGCGCTGCCCGTGAAGCCGGCGAGCGCTTCTGGCAACTGCCGATGGACGACGATTACCGCGACATGATCAAGAGCGACATCGCCGACATCAAAAACTCGTCGGGCCGTTACGCCGGCACCATCACTGCCGCATGGTTTTTGCGCGAGTTCGCCGACGACACGCCGTGGGTGCATCTCGACATCGCCGGCACCGCCTGGGAGAACGAGCGCAAGGCGCACATGGCGAAAGGCCCGACGGGCGTCGCCATTCGCACACTGATCAATTACATCTGCAACCACGCCGCGAAATAAGGCAAAAGTAAAAAGGTAAAAGTAAAAAGTGCGGAGCCGGATCAACAGATAGGCAGACGTTAGCCATTCATTTCCTTGCCTTACTTTTGCCTTTTGCCTTTTTACTTTTTACTTTCTATGGCCCTCACACGCTCGCAGCAAATCGGCGCGCTCGCCTTGCTTGCGCTGCTGCTCATCTTGATTCTCATTCGCTCCTGCTAATCCGCAAGCGGCTGGCGCAGCGGTTGCAATAAAACACTGTGCGGTTCGATGTTTGGCAAATCGGTGGGCCTTAGCTGTTTGTGCAAGCGGCGAAGGTCCGCGCTAGTCTCCGCGCGCGTGGCCGCGTATGGCAACCGAACATTCAGCGGGTATAGTATTGAGTCAGTCCTGATAATCTCCCCTTGACCCGCCGAGCCACCCTACACAAAGACGAGCGGCCAGTCTTTAAGGAGGAAGTTGTTATGAAAACACCGGCACGAATATTTGGTCATCCGATCCACCCGATGATCATTCCATTCCCATTCGCGCTCTGGACATTTTCGCTGATTGCCGACTTGATCTATTACTTCGGCAATCACGATTACGTCTGGGTGAACGTGGCGTTCTACACGCTTGCGGGCGGCCTGGTCGGCGGCCTGCTGGCGGCGATACCAGGCATTGCCGACTATTTCTCGATCCGTGACCGCAAGGTTTCAAGCATTGCCGCATGGCATGCGCGCTTCAACGTCACCGCGCTGCTGTCGTTTGCCGCAAGCTTCTACCTGCGGACGGCGAGCGGCTCGCGCATGGTTAACGGCAGCCTGACGATACCTGTGCTGTTATCGGCCTTCGGCTTTCTATTGATCGGGGTGTCGGGCTGGCTTGGCGGCGAGCTGGTCTACAAACATCACGTCGGCGTTGAAATGCCAGGCGAGGCCGGCGACGACGCGCGTTATCCGCGCCGCGCCGCGTGAGCCAAACTTTCTTAGGAGGAAATCAGAATGGGTGATACCAGTGTGAAGAAGGTGCAATCGGCGCATTCGCCGAAGGGCGAGGAAGGGCAGAAATATCTGGTGTCGGGTAAGCAGGTTTCGATGCGGCTCTGGGAAAACGAGCCGCCGACCGACGATAAGCCCGAAGCCACGCGCGACTATGAAACCGTCGGCTATGTCATCCGAGGCCGCGCCGAGCTGTTGCTCGAAGGGCAGCGGATTCTGCTGGAGGCGGGCGATTCGTGGCTGGTGCCGAGGGGGGCGCGCCACACCTACAAGATACTTGAACCTTTCACCGCCATCGAAGCGACCGCGCCGCCGGCACAAGTTCACGGGCGCGACGAATAAAAGTGATGAGTAGGAAGTGATGAGTGATGAGTGAGAGGAGCCAGGCGTTCAGCGCGCCGTCCTCTTACTCATCACTTTCTACTCATCACTCATCACTTCTTTTCATGGTTGCGCGGCAAGCACATCGTGGCGTGTGATGATGCCGACGATGCGCCCGTACTCTTCGACGAGCAGCGCCGGCGAGGTCCGCAAGTGCTTCACCGCTGATTCCATCCCTAAGTCTTCCGTGACGACGGGGAAGCCTCTGTCCATCACGTCGGCGACTTTCGCCTGCATCAGCTCGCGGTTGCCGAGCAGCTTCGCCATCAGCTTGCCTTCGCGCAGACTGCCGACCGACCGGCCTTCGTCTAGCACCGGCAGTTGCGACAGCCCGTAGCTGTTCATCAACTGTATCGCATCGTTCACTGTATGGTCAGGGCTAACGGAAACCAGATGCGGCGTCGAGTCGTCTTCCTTGAGTTGCGCCACCAGCCCGACGGTGATCTTTTCGGGCGTCAGCAGCCGCTTCTCTTTCATCCACTCGTCGGAATGAAACTTTGACAGATAACGCTCGCCGGTGTCGGCGATGACGAAGACCACCACCTCATCGGGGCCGAGGTCGCGCGCCACCTGCAAGGCGACTATCGCATTCGTGCCGGTCGAGCCGCCACAGAAAATGCCTTCTTCGCGGCCCAGCCGCCGCGCCATCTGAAACGAATCCCGGTCGGTGACATTGATGATGCGGTCTATGTACTTCATGTGAACGTTCTCAGGAATGATCTCCTGGCCGATGCCTTCAACAAGATATGGCGTCGCCTGCATCAACTGGCCGGTCTCCTGATAGGTTTTGAAGACCGAGCCGTAAGGGTCGGCGCCGATCACCTGGATGCGCGAATTCTTCTCTTTCAAATAACGCCCGGTGCCGCTGATCGTGCCGCCGGTGCCGATGCCGCAAACGAAGTGGGTGATGCGCCCTTCGGTCTGCTCCCATAGCTCTGGCCCGGTCGAGTGATAATGCGCTTCGGGGTTCGCCGGGTTGCCGTATTGAAAAACGAAGATCGAGTTCGGCGTCTCGCGGGCGATGCGGCGCGCCGTGTTGACATAGTGATCGGGCGAATCGGGCTTGGCGGCGACCGGCACGACGACGACGTCCGCGCCCAGGGCTTTCAGGTAGCGCACTTTTTCGACCGAGCACTTGTCGGTCATCACGAAGACCGCCCGATAGCCGCGCACGGCACAGACCAGCGCCAGGCCAATGCCGGTGTTGCCGCTGGTCGCTTCAACGACCGTGCCGCCGGGCTTGAGCCGGCCCTCGCGCTCGGCGGCGTTGATCATCGAAACGCCGATGCGATCTTTGACCGAGCCGCCGGGATTGAGCGATTCCATCTTGGCCAGCACCGTCGCTCGAATGCCACGCGTCAGCTTGTTGAGCCTGACGAGCGGCGTCTGCCCGATCAGCCCAAGAATATCTTCTTTGTAGTCCATATGTCCTCAGTAATAGTCGGATGTCAGCGGTAGTAAGCGCGACGATTTTACAAAACGAAATTCTAACATTCGCCAAGGCTCACCGTCATGATTTCCGTCGCCGGAAACGGCGCAGCAGCGCGCTCGTGGCGGCCTGCAATTCTTCGACTCTGAGCAGCCATGCGCCGGCGTAAAAGATCAGCGCGCCGAGGGTAACCGAGACCATGACGTTAACCAGACGCGCCGCAAAACGGTCGCCGATCAGGCGGGCGATGCCGGCGCTCATCGCCCAGCAGGCTACGCCCATTGCTGCCGAGGCGATGACAATCTTCAGGATGGTAAGCAGCGTACGCCGGCCTTCGATGCCGTGAATGCGCCGCTGCATGATGAAGTACAATAGCGCGAAGTTCAGCAGCGCCACCGCCGAGGTCGAAAGCGCCAGGCCGCGCTCTTGAAAACGGCTCACCAGCATCCAGTTCATCACGTAGTTGGTGCCAATCGAGAGCAAGCTGACGACCATCGGCTTGCGCGCGTCGCCCAGCGCATAAAAGGCCGGCGCGAGAATCTTGATCGCCGAATAGCCTGCCAGTCCCAGCGCGTAAAACGCCAGCGCATTCGCCGTGTGCATCGTGTCGTCCGTAGTGAAGTGGCCGCGCTCGTAGATCAACGCGATGATCGGGCGGCCCAGCACGATCAGGCCGACCGCCGAAGGGATCGTTAGCAGAAACGCCAGGCGGATCGAGCTGGCCAGCGTATGCCGAAAGTCATCCAGGGCTTCGAGCGCCGCGTTGCGCGAGATGGCCGGCAGCGTCGCCGTCGCAATGGCCACGCCGAAGACGCCGATAGGGAATTGCATCAAGCGGAACGAGTAGCTCAGCCACGACACAGGCCCGCTGCCGGGAATGTTCGATGCGAAGTTGCTGTTGATCAGCACGTTCACCTGCACCGCTGCGCCGCCGATGATGGCCGGCCCCATCAAGCGAAAGATGCGCCGCACGCCTTCGTCGCGGAAGCTCAGCATCGGGCGGTAGCGAAAGCCTGCGCGATAGAGGCTCGGCCACTGCACAGCGTATTGCAGGAAGCCGCCGATCAACACGCCGTAGGCCATGCCGATGATGCTTTCGGTCGGCTTATCAACAATGCTGCGCAGCGGGTGCGCAAAAGTCGGGTCGGCCAGAAACGCGGCGACCGCAACGCCGCCGATGATCGAGCCGATGTTGAAGAACGACGACGCCAGCGCCGGGATGCCGAAACGATCTCGCGCGTTGAGCACGCCCATCGCTTGTGCCGCCAGCGCCACCAGCAAAATGAACGGCATCATAATGCGCGTCATGCGAACGGTCAGCTCGTACTTCGCGGGATTATCCTGAAAGCCCGGCGCGATGAAAGCCACAATCGGCCCGGCGAAGATGACGCCGAGAATGACGAGCAGCCCGAGGATCAGCACGAGCGCGGTGCTAACCAGATTCGACAGGCGAAAAGCCTCGCGCTCGTCGCGCTTCACCAGGTATTCGGAAAAGACCGGCACGAAGGCGCTCGACAGCGCGCCCTCTGCAAACAGGTCGCGCAGCAGATTGGGAATGCGGAAGGCGATGACATACGCGTCGTTGGCGAAACTCTTTGACGCGCCGAAGAAGTAGGCGAAGACCATCTCGCGCACCAGCCCCAACACACGGCTGGCCATCACGGCGAGGCTGACGATGCCTGCCGAACGGGCGACGCTCGCTTTGCGCGGCGCGCTGCTCGTCGCCTTCGTCGCGTTGACGGACGGGTGGCCGGCGGGCGTTTTGGCTTCGGCTTCAGCCAGCCCGTCTTCTTCCATCTGGCTTTCGTGCTCGATGAATTGATTGGCGGATTGCTCGTCTGCGTGCGAAGGTGGTCGCTTCTTCATTGGTATGATTCTACCCGCTCGCGAAAAATGAGTCCAAGATCATGCCCGCACAAAGCAAAAGCCTGCAACCGCGATTTGCTTAGTTGCAGGCTTTGAAGGTGTGGTTGTGCGGGGCACGCGCAAGCTAACCGCCTTGCGCTACGTCATTACTCCAGCTCAAGCTCCTTGATGCGCGTCAGCAGTGTTTTATAGCTGACGGCCAGGCGCTCGGCGGCGCGCGACTTGTTGAACTCGCATTCGCGCAGCGTCTGATCGATCTTGCGGCGCTCGACCAGCCGCTGTGCCCGCGTGCTGACTTCGGCGAGGCTGCCGCGTAGATCAAAGCCATCGAGCAGCGCCAGCTCTTCACGCGGCGAATAATCTGCCGGCGGCGCGATGTTCAAATCAAAAGGCGTGACCTCTATGCCGCGTGACAGAATGCAGGCGCGTTCGATGCAGTTCTCCAGCTCGCGCACGTTGCCCGGCCAGTCGTACTCTTCGAGCGCGCGGATAGCCGGCTCGGTCAATCTGAGCGGCGCGCGGCGCAGCTCGCGCCCATACTTGGTGGCAAAGAATTCGGCGATCTGGCGAACGTCGCTGCGGCGCTCGCGCAACGCGGGGATCTGCACGGGAAAGACGGCGAGACGAAAGTAGAGGTCTTCGCGGAACTGTTTGGCCGCGACTGCCCCCTTCAAATCGCGGTTGGTTGCCGCCACCACACGCACATCAACTTCGATGTCCGCCGAGCCGCCGAGCCTTGTGATCCGCCGCTCTTCAAGGACGCGCAATAGCTTTGCTTGCACGGCGGGCGCAATCTCGCTGATCTCATCCAGGAAGATGGTGCCGCGCGACGCCAGCTCGAACTTCCCGACGCGCCGCTGATCGGCGCCGGTGTAAGCGCCCTTCTCATGGCCGAACAGCTCGTTCTCGATCAAGGTGTCGGGAATCGCCGCGCAGTTGATGGCGACAAACGGCGCGTTGCGGCGTGGGCTGAGGTGGTGGATGGCGCGCGCGAAAAGCTCTTTGCCGGTGCCCGACTCGCCGAGCAGCAAGACGGTGGTCGGCGTCTGCGCCACCTGTTGAATCTCGCGCCCGACGCGCTGCATGGCCGGCGAATCGCCGATGATGCGCGGGAAGCCATAGCGGCGAGCGTACTCTTCGCGCAGCAGGACGTTCTCGGCGCGCATGCGCGCTTCTTCCAGCACGCGCTCGACCAGTGCCAGCAGGTGGCCGCTATCAACGGGCTTCTGCAAGAACTCGAACGCGCCCTCTTTCATCGCCAGCACGGCTTCGTCGACGGTGCCGTAGGCGGTGAGCAGAATGACCGCCGTGTTGGCGTCCGAAGCCTTGGCGGCGCGCAGCACTTCAAGGCCGTCGGCGCGCGGCATCTTCAAGTCGGTGATGACTAGCTTGTAACGCGCGTCCTGCAATCGGCGTCGTGCCTCGGCGCCATCGCGCGCTTCATCTGCCGAATATCCTGCGCTCTCAAGCGTCATGCGGAGCATCTGCCTGAGATTGTCTTTGTCTTCGACCAGTAATATGTCTGCCATGTTCGTTCGGAGCATAGGCCGCCGGCGCATTCGATGGTGAATCGAATCCACGAATCTTCTGCGAACGCCGGGGCGGCAATAGGGCTACTGGATGCTGGGGCAAACCACGTTTATCTGAAAGTGTCCGGCGACACGCCGGCACGCCGCGCCTCTTCAATCAACGCGCTACGTTTTTCCTCGGCGCGATTCTTTGCCGCCTGCGCCTCATCGAGGCTGCGCTGCGCCTCTTCCTTGTCTTTCTGAAGCTGCGCCAGGGTGAAGTTGTCACCGCCCTTCTTACCGGGGCCGGCGCTGCTGTTGTTCAGGATGCGCTGCTGAAGGTCGCGGACGCGGTCGGCATATAACTGGCTTTGGCGCTCGGCGGTCTCGACCTCTTCGTTAAGCGCGGCGAACTTGCTGCGATAGTATTCGGTGTTCGTCTTGCCGTCATTGGTCGTCGGCTTCGGCCCTTCGGCTTCGCTGTAGCCGCGCTCCTTGCCGTATTCGAGCAGGTCTTTGAGGTCAGCGTTGGCTTCGCTTGATTGCTTGCGCAGTTCGTTGACCTTCTGGCCCGCCGCTTCGAGGTCGGCGGCGATTTGATTGCGGTCTTTCGCGCCGCGGCCTGACACGCCCAGGTCATTGCGCAGGCTGGTGATGCGCAGCTCGGCCTCTTCCGCCGCGCGTGCGAGCGCCTTGGCCTTGTCGCGCGCCTGAGTGACACGCTCGCGCCAGGCGGCTTCGTCGCTGCTGGTGGCCCGCTTGTCGCCCTTCGCCGCATCCGGCTTGCCGGCTTCCGCCCCGGCCTCTGCTGCCTTGGCGTCTTTGACTTCGTCAGTCGTTGAAGCGGCCGCCTGGGTGATGTCTTCCGTCGTCATGCGCGGCACGCGCTTTTTTTGGGCGGGCTGCTGCGCGATGGCGCAGATGCCGAGCGCAAGGATCAGCGCTAACGCGAAAGCCAGTCGGCGATAAAGGACTGTCGCCTGTGACGCCAGCGCTTTGCGGCTTCTCATAATTGTCTCCGGGATTAAGCAACGTCATTCAATAGGGGCAACTGGCGAGAGAATACCCCAAGCGGGCGAGCCGTTCAAGAGTAATGAAGTGACAAGTGACGAGTGATAAATGACAACAGAAACCGCCCATGCCGAAGGTGGCTAGGAGGCTGCTATGACAACTTCTGGTCACTCGGGGCACCCGCTTGCGGGTCGCGTCACTTGTCACTCCTGAAGAGCGCGTGATAGTTTGGCTCAGTGGCGAGCAAGAAAAGAAATGCGCTGAGAGACTGGCTTGAATTCGCGCCCGCGTGGCTGTTGCTGAAAGCTTTGGGATGGCTGCCGCGGCAAACCGCCATTGGCGCGGGCAGGGTGCTTGCGCGCACCGCATACCGGTTTCACAGTCGCTTGCGCGCTGTTGGCGAACGAAACCTGCGGATGGCCATGCCTGAACTGGCCGCCGAGCAGCGGCGCGAGATTCTTAGTCGTGTCATCGCCAGCCTGGGCGGTTTGCTCGGCGAGTTTTCGCAATTCCCCAAGATCACGCGCGACAACATTGCCGAACGGGTCGTCTATGACGGCCTTGAGAACTATGAGCGCGCCGCCCGCAAGGGGCGCGGCGTGTTGTTGCTGACCGGGCATTTCGGGGCATGGGAACTGTGCGCCTTCGCGCAAGGCGTGTACGGCCACCCGCTCAGCTTTTTGGTTCGTCCGCTCGACAATCCTTTGTTGGATCGTTTGATCACGCGTTACCGCACGCAATCGGGCAATCGCCTGATCGATAAAAACGACGCGGTGCGCGCCGTATTAAAGCGGCTGCGCCAGGGCGAAGATGTCGGCCTGCTGGTTGACGTCAACACGGTCGGCGAGGAAGGCGTCTTCTGCGACTTCTTCGGCATCCCGGCCTGCTCGACCACAGGGCTAGCGGTCTTCGCGTTGCGCGCCGAAGCGCCCGTCGTCCCCGGCTTCCTAATCTGGGACGACCCCCTGCAAAAGCATGTCCTGCGCTTCGAGCCGGAAGTGCCCCTCATTCGCACCGGTGATTTCAAAGAAGAGGTGCGGCTCAACACCCAGGCTTACATGAAAGTGATCGAGCGTTTCGCGCGCCGCTACCCAGAGCAGTGGCTGTGGATTCACAAACGCTGGCAGACGCGCCCTGCCGGTACGCCTGATCTCTACGCGGAAAATGGCGCCGCGCCCGCCGACCGTTCATCCATCAAGGTAGAAGCCGAAGCCCGATAATCTCAGCCCGCCCGGCTTTGCTAGCCGCCAACTCGCTGGTAATCATCCTCGTAGCGGGTGATGTCGTCTTCTCCGAGATACGGGCCCGACTGGACTTCGATAAATACCAGCAGTTCGTCACCGGGATTGGCGATGCGGTGTTTGGTCTGCCTCGGAATGATGATGTGTTGATTGGGGCGCAGGGTGAGTTGTTGCTCGCCGACCGTGGCCAGCGCCGTGCCGTTAACGATGACCCAGTGCTCGCTGCGCTTTTCATGCGATTGCAGGCTGAGGCGCTGCCCGGGCTTCACTTCGATGCGTTTGACTTTATAGCCCTCGCCTTCGGCAAGTACCTCGAACATGCCCCAGGGGCGCTCATCTCTCTCCGGTGCCATCATGGCAAGCAGTTTACACGAAGCGGGGGCAGCGGTCACTTCGTAAGCCAGAGCCCTGTGGCAAGTGGCCGGGTAGGGAACAGGTTAAAAAAGAAAAAGGGGATGGTTTCCCATCCCCACGTTCTCACACAGAGAACCCCCGTTTTGCGTAGCGGCAGAGGCTATCTCTTCTTGGCGCCCTTCTTGGCTGCGGCCTTCTTGGCCCCACCTTTGGCTGCCTTCTTCGCTCCGCCCTTCTTTGCAGTTGCCATAAGTTTGCTTCTCCTTTCCTCTAAAGTTTTTACCTCATACACAAGATACTGTAGCTTGGCTACTCTTGTGTACTAGTGTTAATGATACACAAGATATTGTTGTATATATTGGCATCTGGATTTCTTGTCAACTTTTTTTTTTGCAACCGGGCGCAAAGAATCAACGAGATTTATTGCTGACCTTGAAAACGGCTCTGGAAGCCGCTTTTGTGCCCCTGCTTAATTCATCGCCGGCCCGTCGAGTTTTTTACTCCCGTGAATAAAAATGAAGCCGTTCTTGTCTTTTGCCGGTTTACGGTTGCGATGAAATAGGCTCTGAGAGCCGGTTTCAAGGCCAGCACCTCGAAAGCGGCTCTCAGAGCCTATTTGAGGGTGGTGTCACGAAACTTGCGTCAGGAGCCGATTCCGCGGCTTCGCAAGCTGAGAAGCGCGTGATTGACTTCGCTTGATGCCGGCAGATAATATCCTCACCATGTCAGAACCGATCATCGATCTGCACTCGCACACCGTACATTCAGACGGCAGCGCCACGCCCGATGAGTTGCTCGCCGAAGCGCAGGCCGCGGGCGCGGTGGCGATTGCTATCACCGATCACGACACGGTCGCCGGTCTCGGCGAAGGCCGCGCTGCCGCTGCCGCGCTCGGCATCGAATTCATTGACGGCATCGAGATCAGCGCTGAGTATTCGCCCGGCACTCTGCATGTGCTCGGTTATTTCATCAATCCCGAATCGCTGAGCTTGAACGCCGCGCTCGTCGAGCTGAGAGAAGCGCGCGAGCGCCGTAATCCGCAAATCGCCGAACGCTTGCAAGCGCTCGGCTATGCGATCACCTATGAAGAGGTAGAGCGCCTGGCCGGCAACGATGTCGTCGGCCGCCCCCACTTCGCGCGCCTGCTGGTCGAGCGAGGGTATGCCCTTAGCATTCAAGATGCCTTCGACCGCTTTCTTGGCAAAGGCGCAGAGGCTTATGTTGAAAAAGCGCGCCTCTCGCCGGCGGCGTCTATCGCTTTGATCCACGAAGCGGGGGGCGTCGCCGTGCTGGCGCACCCGTATCAGTTGAAGCTTGCGCCGAGCGACGCGACCGAGCAGTTCATTATTGAGCTGGCGACGCTCGGACTCGACGGCGTCGAGGCGATCTACAGCCGCCACAGCGAAGACGAGCGCCGTTTCTATGCGCAGATGGCACGACGTCACGGGCTACTGGTCACGGGCGGCAGCGATTATCATGGCACCTATAAGCCCGACATCCGTTTAGTGCGCGGCACAGGCGACCTGGCGGTGCCTTACGAATTGCTCGACGAGCTAAAGCATCGCGCTGTGGCCCGCCGTCAGGCGGCGAAAGGCAATTGATATGCAGGACGACGCGAATATCGAAGCCCTGGTGTCACAAATCACCGACGTGATCCTATCGCGGCTCGGCGCCGGCAGCGCCGCCGAGTGCGCCGTCTATCACGACGAATGTTTCGTCAAATGCCCCGACCGCATGCACTCGCTGATCGATAGCGGGGTGGAGCGCCTCGGGCTTTCCGGCCTGGAGAGCGAGGCGGCGCGCAGCGTTGCTCGCTACATTGACCACACACTGCTGCGGCCCGACGCGACGCGCGACGAGATCATCAAGCTCTGCGAAGAGGGCGCCCGCTATGGCTTCGCTTCCGTCTGCATCAATCCGATGTGGGTGCGCGAGGCCGCCTGCGCGCTGCGCGGCAGCGGCGTCAAGACATGCACAGTGATCGGCTTTCCGCTTGGCTCAAACACATTGGACGTGAAAGCTTACGAAGCGCGCCGCGCTTTATTTGATGGCGCCACAGAGCTCGACATGGTCATCAACCTCGGCGCGTTGAAGTCCGGCGACGACACGCTCGTGCTGCGTGACATCGCCAGCGTCGTCGACGTTGCGCACGAGTACGATTATGTCTGCAAAGTCATCCTCGAAACGGCGCTGCTCACCGATGAAGAGAAGGTGCGCGCCTGTATGCTGGCCAAGCAGGCGGGCGCCGATTTCGTGAAGACCTCGACGGGCTTCAGCAAAGGCGGCGCGACCGCTGCGGATGTCGCCCTGATGCGCCGGGTTGTCGGCGGCGGCATGGGCGTTAAAGCATCGGGCGGCGTGAAAGACTTGCAGCAGGCGCAGGAGATGATCCGCGCCGGCGCGACCCGCATCGGTGCGAGCGTCGGCGTCAAGATTGTTCAGGAAGCCGCCGGCGGCGCGGTGACGACGAACGGCCAGACCGCGAGCGGCTATTAATCCGAGCGCCATCTTTCGCCGGGTCATGAGCATGCGAAACGGCGCGGCTTCGGAATGATTCCGAAGCCGCGCCGTTCATCGTTAACCACCCGTTTCGATCAATAAGCCCAGCGCATCAGCACCGCGCCGACCGTGTAGCCCGCGCCGACCGCGGCATAGACCACCAGCTTGCCTTTCTGCAAGCGGCCATCGTCAATCGCATCGCCGGTCGCCAGTGGGATTGTCGCCGCCGTCGTATTGCCGAACTTGTGAATGTTCTTGACCACCTTTGATTCATCAAGCCCGAGCTTGTCGGCGGCGCTGCTAATGATCCGCATGTTTGCCTGGTGGGCGATGAACAGGTCAACGTCGTCGCCCGTCATGCCATTGCGCTCAAGCACGGTGCGGCTGATCTCGCCCATCTTGCGCACGGCGTATTTGAAAACCGGCTGGCCTTCCTGGTGGACGTAATGCATCTTCTTATCAACCGTTTCGTGCGACGCCGGGTTGAGGCTGCCGCCGGCGGGCATATAAAGGAACTGACCGCCCGACCCATCAATCTCGTGCGCGTAACTGAGGATGCCGACGCTTTCGTCCTCGCTCGGCTCTAGCAGCACGGCGCCGGCCCCGTCGCCGAACAGCACGCAGGTCGAGCGGTCTTCAAAGTTGATGATGCTCGACATCACGTCAGCGCCGATGACGACTACTTTGTCGTGCGCGCCGCTCTCGATGAACTGCGCGCCGACGGTCAGCGCGTAGAGGAAGCCTGAACAGGCGCCCGACAGGTCAAAGCCCCAGGCGCGTTTCGCGTGAATTTTATCTTGCACGCGGCAGGCGGTTGCCGGAAACAGCATATCCGGCGTCACGGTGGCGACGATGATCAACTCGATTTCGTTGGCTTCGATGCCGCGCCGCCTGAGCAGGTCGCCGACCGCCTGCGCCGCCAGCTCCGAAGTCGGCGTCCCCGGCTCGACCATATGACGTTCGATGATGCCCGTGCGCTCGACGATCCAGTCGTGGTTGGTGTCTACACGTTTTGCGAGATCGTAGTTGGTGACGACCTTCGGCGGCACATAACGGCCAAGCGCGGTGATCTTCGCCCTGCGTTTCGCATTCATGAGTTCGCACCCTCCAAATGAATCAATCCGATGAAACCTGATGGCCCTGCCGTCGGCCCCGTAAAAGTAAAATCAAATGTACCACCCGCCTGTTTCACGGCGCAAGCAACCACCTTTTGGATTTTGGATTTTGGATTAAGGGAACAAGTCTGGTTTCTCGGATGAGTCCCATCTCCGGCAATCCAAAATCTAAAATCCAAAATTGTCAGGTTGATTGTTTACGATCAGCAGTTGTGATATAGGATGAACTGCTAGTCGTAAATCGTGCTTTCAATGATCCGGCGCTCAAGGCAACCAGTTAATTTTCGAGGCGCGTTGCCCGAACGTCATCAGGCGGGACGCGCCTCGCCAATCTAAAGGAGAGCATCTATGTCAAAAGGCCCCTCGATAAGCACAGGCAAGCTGATCTTAATTCCGGCGGTGATTACGCTGGCCGTGACCTTGCTCAGGTTGGTCGGCGAGCTGCAACACTGGCCGCGCGCGTTGTTCAATCCCGATCCCGGCGGCCCCGGCGCGCTGATCGGCATTAGCTGGCTGCCGCTCGTCTTCGGCATCTACTTCGCGATCAAGCTGATTCAGGCCGGCGAAGGCCCGGCGAGCCCTTTGCGCGCTTTTCTTCATGTGCTGGTCGGCGCGGCGGTCGGCATCGGCGGCGCCATGCTCTGGTCAAGTCTCAACCCGAGCTTCTACAGCCGGTTGTTGGCAGCTTGCGTCATGTTCCTCATCGCGGCAGCGATTGCCTATCCGGGCTGGCCGGCGCTGTGCAAGACTTTGTTTGCTTACGCGCTCGCGGCGCGCATCCCCGTCGCCATCCTGATGTACTTTGCGATGCGCGGCAACTGGGGCACACATTACGACGCGGTGCCGCCCGAATCCCCCGCGGAGTTGCAGCAGTTCGGGCCGAAGTTCCTCTGGCTGGCGTTGCTGCCACAACTTACGGTGTGGATCGGCATGGCGGTGCTGAGTGGCTCGTTGACTGGCAGCATCACGGCCTTGGTCAAGCGGCGCAAACCCGCCGAGCAGGCTGCTGTCAGCGCTTAATGAAAGAGGCCGCCGGCTCGATTGACCGGCGGCCTTTGTGTTTTAAGCCCACTCGCGAAGGATGGCTTCAGGGCGCGTCAAAGACTCAGCTCGTAGCGCTGCTCGGTGATGCGGCCGCCCCACAGCTCGTGCGTCTCTTCCTGCGTCAACCGAAATCCTGTTGCGATGTAGAGACGTGCCGCGTCCTTGAGCGTATCGACTGTCCAGAGAAAAACCGACGCGTAACCGTTCTCTCGGCAAAAGCCGATGGCGTCTTCTACGAGCATCCTGCCGAGCCCGTAACCGCGCAGCTCAGGATGCAGCAACAGCCAGCGCAACTGTGCCACCGCGGCAGACGCTTCGACGATAGCGATAGAGCCGGCGACCTGCCCGGCTCTATCAACGATCCAGATTCGCTCGCGCGGCTTTGGCGAGCGGGCAAACTCGGCAAGCGGCCCGGCCACATAGGCTTCAAACGTGTAATCCCAACCCTGCTCTGTGGCGTAGAGCGTGCCATGCAAATAGGTCAGGTAGCCGATGTCGCCCGGCTGCAATTCGTGCCGGATTCTGACACCCGGCGGCAGGCTCTCCTTGCCCCTTCCACTCATGGCTATCGCTGAAACCAGGTCGCGAAAACGTGCTGCGTGTCGAGATACTCTCTGACGCCGCTGATCTTGCCGTCACGCATCGTTATCGCGAAGTGGTATTCCTGATTGTAAACTCGCCCATTGCGCAGCTCGCCGTTGGATTCCACTTCCAGGGCCACCCGGTCGTCTTCGGCGGTCAGACTCTTGACCGTCATCTTCAACCCGTTCGGCAACTGGCCGATCATGTTGTCGAAGAGGCGAGCCATCTGCTCTTTGCTGTGGTCGCCTGCCGCCGCTAACTGTTCGGCTTTGCCGGCAATCCACCAGGTGGCGTCGTCGGTCATCATGTCGAGAGCGCCGCTAATGTCGCCCGCGCTTAAACGGTCAAAGAATGTGCGCGCTACCTGCTTGTTTTGCTCAATGCTCATGGTCGCCTCTTCGGTTTGCGTATCGGTTAAGCTATCAGCAGCCGTTACTTGGCCGCGCCTGGCATCAGCCCGATCTGCCGCGCTTGCGACGCCGAATCCCTCGCGCCCCAGCGCCGGTGAATCTTGCCGTCCTGTAAGATGAACCACTCCATCGCCACCAGCTCATACGGCTTGCCCGTGGGCTCACTGCCGCGGAACGGCCCGACGAACTTGCCGCGCTCGGTGTAGCGCACCGCCACGGCGTCGCCCTCGGCGACCATTGCGTCAACGGTCATCTCGATGGCAAAGGCTTCATGCAGTTCTTTCCAGATCGGCATGACCTCATCGAGCTTGCCCCATCCCAGCACGCCCTGGACGACGGCGTCCGCGGTGAACAACTGCCTGAGCGCGTCGAGGTCGCCGCGGTTGAATGCTTCGACGTACTGAAGCACGACCCGCTTGTTCGCTTCACTCGCATTCATTGCTTTCATCCCCCATCGGCATGATGTGTAAATTGACAGACTATTTGCTCACCACGCCTTTACCTTCGACGACGGTGAAGACGCGGTCGCAACCCGGCAGGGTCACGGTTTCGGCCGCGCCGCCGGGCCACTTGATCTCTAGCTTATCGATCTTCGTCGCCGCGCCCAATCCGAAATGCAATCGCTGATCGTTCTGCGAAGCGTAGCCCGCGCCGCTGATCACATCCTGCCGCTGCCGCAGTTTGCCGGTCGTCACATAGGCAACCGCGCCGGTCGCATCTCGCGGACTCTTCTTTGCCGGATCGCCAACCAGCTTCAACGTCACCCAGTGGCCCGCGGTCTTCGCCACATTGCGCAGCACGGTCGGCGGCGCGTCTATGTTATTGAATACGGCATCCATCAAACCATCGCCGTCGAGGTCGCCTATGGCCAGCCCGCGCGCAGGTATCGCGACAGCCAGGCCGCTTGCCGGCGCCGCCGCGACGCGCTCGAACTTGCCGGACTTCAGGTTGCGAAACAGCAATGGCTGCTCGGCGTAGCTCGTGCCCCACTGGTAATTGTCGACGCCGGGGTAGACGTGGCCGTTGGCGATGAGCACGTCTTTCCAGCCATCGTTATCGTAATCGATGAAGCTCGCGCCCCAGCCGAGAAACGGCAGCGTCAGGTCGCCCTGCCCGGCCTGAAACGACACGTCGCTGAAATAGCCCTCGCCATCATTGTGCAGCACCGTGTTGTAATCGTCCGAGAAGTTGGTGATGTAGAAATCGAGCAGCCCATCATTATCATAATCGCCAATGCCCAGCCCCATGCCGGCCTGCTCGCGCCCGTTCTCGCTCAAGGCAACGCCCGACGGGTAACCGGTCTCTTCGAACTTGCCATCGCCTTTGTTGATGTAGAGCAGCTTCGGCGTCGAGTCGTTGACGACAATCAGGTCGAGCAGCGCGTCTTCGTTAATATGCGCGAAGGCCGACGAGAAGCCATAGAAGCGCTCCGGGTCATTGACGCCGGCACGCAGGCTGACGTCTTCAAAGCGGCCATCGGCTTTCTGGTGATAGAGCGTATCGGGCTCGCCTTTCAAGCCGCGCGGCCCGCACATCACCGGCACGCCGCGGAACTGGCAGAAGGTCTTTGCCACACCGCTCGGTTTGCCGACTTCGTCGGGACTCGGCGGCAGATTGTCGATGTCGAATTCGAGATAGCCGGGAACGAACAGGTCAAGCCGGCCATCGCCATCGTAATCGCCAAAGCTCGCGCCGGTGCTCCAGCCTTTGCGCGCCACGCCGAGCTTCTCGGCAACGTCGGTAAAGGTGCCGTTGCCGTTATTGTGATAGAGGCGCGAGACGCCGAAGTTGCCGACATACATATCCGGCCAGCCATCGTTGTCGTAATCGCCGACCGCCACGCCCATCCCCCATCGCTCGTTGGCAACGCCGGCCTTGTCCGTCACGTCTTCAAACTTCCAGTTGCCGAGATTGTGGTAGAGCGCGGCGCGCGGGGCCGGCGCTTTGCCGCGCAGCGCCTCGAAGGTCGAGCCGTTGAGCAAGTAAATGTCCGGCAAGCCGTCATTGTCGTAATCGAAGATGGCCACGCCGCCCGATACCGCATCGATAATGTAGTTCTTCTCGGCGCTTCCGGAGCGATGCTTGAAGCGAGCGAGCGCCGTCTTCGCCGTCACGTCTTCAAAAACGACGGGCGCTTTGGCGTCCGTGATGCCGACGGTGCGGCGCGTCGCGTAGGTGCGGGCTTCGCCTGTGGTGACGCCGCCCATGCCGCCCGCTTGCTTCTCCTGTTTTTGCGGCGTCTGCGCGACAAATGCCTGTGGCAGAGCCACCGTCAAGGCGAGCCCCAGGATGGCCAAGGCGCGGACACGGCAAGCGCGCGGGCGATTTCGTTGATGCATTAAAACCCTTTCACTTCTCATTGATCCTGAGATAGCGGTCAACCGCCGGATTGTCAATCGTCTGCACCTGCCGGCTCGGCCAGCGAATCTCAACCGAGCGCACCCCCATCGCCGCGCCCAACCCGACAATGATGCGCGGGTCATTGCTTGAAAGATAACTGCCGGCGGTCGAGACATCGAAGAGGCGCTTGCGATTCGCCATGTCGGTGACAATGACGCGCGCGCCGATTGCGGAGCGGTTCGATTTCGTGCCGACCAGTTCGAGCCCGAGCCAGTGGTTCTTCGTACCCCGGTTGCGTAGCACCGCCGGCGCGTCGTTCAGCACGCCGACGACGATGTCGGGCTGGCCGTCGTTGTTCAGGTCACCGACCGCCGCGCCGCGCGCTGCCAGCGCCGTATTAAACACTGCGCCCGCCGATGGCGAAACCGTAACGAATTGCTTGCCGGTGTTTCGCAGCAGCAGCAGCGGCTGTTTGTATTTCAGATAAGAGTTCGTCCTTTCAATCGTGTCAACGACGTGGCCCTGCGCGACGAAGAGATCGCGCCAGCCATCATTATCTATATCAACGAAGCGCGTCCCCCAGCCGGAATACAACTGCGTCGCCTGGCCGACGCCGCTCAGGTTAGTGTCATAGCTGAACGTGCGGTCGCCGAGGTTGTGATAAATGGCATAGGTCTGATTCGACAGCGCCGTGATGAAGATGTCGACAAAGCCGTCTTCGTCATAATCCGCCGCATCAACGCCCATGCCGGCGAACGTCTTGCCGTCTTCGTCATAGCCGATGCCTGCCGCGAGCGCGATGTCCGTAAACGTCCCGTCGCCGCGATTATGATAAAGCGACTGGCGCACGCTGTCGTTAGCGACGATGATGTCGGGCCAGCCATCATTATCTATGTCGGCGATGGCGACGCCGAGCGCCTTGCCCGCCGGGTCAGCAATCTTCGCCGCTCGGCTCACCTCTTCAAAGCTGCCGTCGGGCTTCTGGTGAAACAGCAGGTTAGTCGTGCCTTTGAAATTGTCCGGGTGGCAGTAGGCGCGCAGTTCCGGTCGCGCGTCACCGCAGACCAGCGCGCCGCGCTCGAAGTCCCAATCCAGGTAGCGCGCGACGAACAGGTCGAGCCTGCCGTCGCGGTCATAATCCACCCACGCGGCGCTCGTGCTCCAGCCGCTGCCGGCCGTGCCCGTCTTCTTGGTTACGTCCGTGAACGTGCCGTCGTGGTTGTTGTGATAGAGCCTGTTCGCGCCATAGGCCGTGACATAGAGATCAACCCAGCCGTCATTATCATAGTCGGCGGCGGCGGCGCCCATCGTGTAGCCTTCGCCGCGCAGGCCGGCGCGCTCGGTCATATCTTCAAACGTGCCGTCGGCTTTCTGATGGTAGAGCCGGTCCCAGTATTTCGGGTCGCGCTTATCGGGGCTGCCGCCTCTGGGCATCGGTTCCGCGAGCCGCGCGCCGTTGGTGAAAAAGATGTCGAGGCGGCCATCGTTGTCGTAATCGAGCAGAGCGATGCCCGCGCCCATTGACTCCGGCAGATACTTGATCGCGGTCGGCGAGCCGGCCTGTTTAAAGGTAATGTTCGCCGCGCCGCTGATGTTGTCGAAAGTGACCGGCGAAGCGGCGGCCGGCGCGGCGGCCTTCGGCGGCTTGACCTCGCCCGCCGCGTAAGAGCGGCCCGCCGCCGGCTGTTGCGATTGCTGCGCCGGGACAGCGACGGCGCAAGACACCATCAGTGCGCCGATCAAAATGGTCGTGAGCCATTGCTTCATAACGGTTAAGGGAAACCCTATTGTCCCTGCTCGCGGCGCGAAAACGCAAGCAGGCCGCTAGCCTTGCGCAGGGCCTATTCATTCTCGAATAACCATTGAGGGATGAACCGCCAAGACGCCAAGACCGCCAAGAAAAGCTCTGTGTTCTCTTGGCGGCCTTGGCGTCTTGGCGGTTTAAGTCCGGAGAATGAATAGACCCTATCGCCCGCGCGGCAGTCGCGTTGATCGTCATCCTCTGATAAGATTGGCGCGAACTCAGCATCGCTTTTCATCACAGACCGAGTTAGTTTCGCCTGACGAATATGAAACCTGGGAAGCGGTTTATTGAATCTGCCTGTCTGATCGCGGCGCTGCTCTTGATGGGCTCGGCGGCGCTGGCGCAGGGCCCGCCTGAAGTATTAAAGGTCGAGCCGCCCGGCTGGTGGCCGCGCCATTCGATCAACCCTGTGCGCGTGATGATTCGCGGGCGCAACCTTGCGGGCGCGACCGTCACGGCGCAGGGCGCGGGCCTGCGCGTCATCGGACCCATCAAAGTCAACGAGCGCGGCACCTACCTGTTCGTTGATGTCAGCATCGCGCCGACCGCTCAACCGGGGGCGCGGCGTCTGCGGATCACGACGCCGACAGGAAGCAGCGACGCGCCGTTTGAGCTGCTCGTGCCGCTCGCCAGGCAGGGGCGCTTTCAAGGGCTGACGGCAGACGATGTGCTGTACCTGATCATGCCCGACCGCTTCAGCAACGGCGATCCGTCGAACGACGACCCGCCGAAATCGAAAGGCTTGTTTGATCGTGGCAAAGGCCGCTCTTATCACGGCGGCGACCTGCGCGGCCTCATCAACCGCCTGCCTTACTTGAAAGAGCTTGGCGTCACCGCGCTCTGGCTCAACCCGTGGTACGACAACACCGACCGGCCCGACGAAAAAGAGGTCTATGACGGGCAGACGACGACCGGTTACCACGGCTATGGCGCTATTGATTTCTACGGCGTTGACGAGCATCTCGGCGACCTGGCGACATTAAAAGAGCTGGTGGATAAAGCCCACGCCCTCGGCATCAAGGTCGTTCAGGATCAAGTCGCCAATCACACGGGCCCTTATCACCCGTGGGTCAAAGACACGCCGACGCCGACCTGGTACAACGGCACCGAAGACCGTCACATCGACGAGACCTGGCAGACCTGGGCGCTCAAAGACCCGCACGCCACGCCGAACGTCACGCGAGCCGTGCTCGATGGCTGGTTCATCAACATCCTGCCCGACCTGAACCAGAATGACCCGGAGGCGCGCCGCTACCTGATTCAGAATACGCTCTGGTGGGCGGGCGTCAGCGGCCTGGATGCGATTCGCCAGGACACGCTGCCGTATGTGCCGCGCGATTTCTGGCGCGACTGGATGGCGGCCATCAAGCGCGAGTATCCGCGCATGAACGTCATCGGCGAAACCTTTGACGGCGACCCGGCGCAGGTGGCTTTCTTTCAAGGCGGCCGCAAGCAATGGGACGGCGTAGATTCGGGCATCGATACCGAATTCGACTTCCCCGTGTTCTATGCGATTCGCGATGTCTTCATCCGCAATCAAGCGATGATAAAACTTGCCGAAGTGCTGGCACACGATCACCTTTATGCGAACGCCGATCTGCTGGTGCCGTTTCTCGGCCTGCATGACGTGGCGCGCTTTATGGGTGAGAAGGGCGCGACACGCGAAGGCTTGATGTTGGCGCAGACCTACTTGATGACGACGCGCGGCATCCCGCTGATCTACTACGGCGACGAAGTGGCGCTGGCGGGCGGCAATGATCCGGACAATCGCCGCGACTTTCCCGGCGGCTGGCCGGGCGACCATCACAACGCTTTCACCAATGAAGGCCGCACAAAAGACGAGCGCCAGGTCTTCGACCACCTGCGCCGCCTCATCGCCTTGCGCCGCGAGCTTGCGCCCTTGCGGCACGGCAAGCTGCTGACGCTCGGCGTAGACGACAGCTCGTATGCGTTTGCGCGCGTGACCACGACCGAAGCGGTGATCGTCGTCATCAACAACGGTAAACAGGAAAAGACCGTCGAGCTCGACACGACGCCAATTAAAGTGCGACCCGGCGTCTCTATGGTTGACCGCCTGGATGCGGCGCGCGAGATTCGCTTGCAGGGAACGATGCTGCGCGTCGTGTTGCCGGCGCGCTCGGCAAGCGTGATTACGATGAAGTGAAAAGCAGCGGCGCGCGAAAGGAGCCACACTGGGTATGAACAAACCGCGACTGAGCTTCTGGCAAATCTGGAACATGAGCTTCGGCTTTCTCGGCATACAGTTCGGCTGGGCCTTGCAGCTCGGCAATATGAGCGCCATCTACGAACGGCTCGGCGCTAAGCCCGAAGACATCCCGATTCTCTGGCTGGCCGCGCCGCTCACGGGGCTGATCGTGCAGCCGATCATCGGCTCGATGAGCGACCGCACATGGAACCGGATGGGCCGCCGCCGCCCCTACTTTTTGGCCGGCGCGATTCTGGCGAGCGTCGCGCTGTTCATCATGCCGACTTCATCGTCGCTGTGGATGGCCGCCGGGCTGCTCTGGATTTTGGACGCCAGCATCAACATCAGCATGGAGCCGTTTCGCGCTTTCGTCGCCGACAAGCTGAACACGGCGCAGCGCACCGCCGGCTTCGTCATGCAGAGCTTCTTCATCGGCCTGGGCGCGACCTTTGCCGGCTGGCTGCCGCTGCTGTTTGCGAAGTATGGCGTCACCGCTTCGACGGCGAGCGGCATTCCGCTGACGGTGAAGTATGCCTTTCAGCTCGGGGCGGTCGCCTTTCTCATCGCCGTCATCTACACCGTCGTCACCTCGAAAGAGTACCCGCCCGAAGACCTCGAAGCGTTCGAGCGCCACAAGCATGAAAAGAAGGGCATCGCCGCCGGCTTCAACGAAATCATGGAAGCCATCCGCGACATGCCGCAGACCATGAAGCAGCTCGCCGTCGTGCAGCTCTTCACATGGCTGGGGCTGTTCTGCATGTGGCTGTTCTATGTGCCGGCAGTGGCGCGGCGCGTCTTCGGCGCGACCGACCCGAAATCCGACCTCTACACGCAGGGCGTTGAGTGGGGCAACTTCACCTTCTCGTTTTATTCGATCACCTGTTTCGCCATCGCCTTCGCGTTGCCGTGGCTGGCCAGCAAACTGAGCCGCAAGCTGACGCACGCACTTTGTTTGATCTGCGGCAGCGCCGGCCTGCTGTCGGTCTTCGTCATTCAGAACAAATACCTGTTGATCGGCTCGATGATCGGCGTCGGCATCGCCTGGGCTTCGATCCTCTCCATGCCGTACGCGATCCTGTCGGGCGCGCTGCCGGCTGCGCGCATGGGCGTCTACATGGGCGTCTTCAACTTCTTCATCGTCCTGCCCGAGATTTTTCAGGCGCTCACGTTTGGCTGGATCATCCGTCACGTCTTCGGCGAAGGCAATCCGAATAGCCCGCTCTATATGGTCTTCGTCG
This sequence comes from Blastocatellia bacterium, assembly GCA_035275065.1. Taxonomy (NCBI): domain Bacteria; kingdom Pseudomonadati; phylum Acidobacteriota; class Blastocatellia; species Blastocatellia bacterium. The sequence goes on along the minus strand of DATENM010000153.1, from coordinate 60,416 downwards.
GCGGTTGCAGCCTGTTGCTGGCCGCCTTGCTGGTGACTCGCGTGAAAGACGTTGCCGATCACGCCGTGCCGGAATCGTTGATCATTGAAGCCGACGCCCACGAGCCATTGAGCGTGCCGGAATCCGCGCAGCCGGTGCCGAGTCCGGGGCTGGTGGATGAGAAGTAACCCGCGCCGCCCGGCTGGTTGACCGCAAACGGAGGCTCCATGCGCAAACCGCTCCGCTCATTCGCCTGTTCGTTCACCGCCGCCATTCTGCTGTTGATCGCTTCGACGCCCGCGGCGCTGGCGCAACGTGACGTAGCGCGCGAAGCGGCCCGCACGTCGCGCGACTGGGTGCGTGATGGCGTCATCTACGAAATCTTCCCGCGCAACTTTTCGTCTCAAGGCAACTTCAATGGCGTCACCGCGCAGCTCGACCGCTTGAAAGAACTGGGCGTGACCATCCTCTGGCTGATGCCCATTCACATCACCGGCGAGGAGAAAAAGAAGGGCAGCATCGGCAGCCCCTACGCGGTGCGCGATTACTATTCGATCAATCCCGCCTATGGCACCAGAGACGATCTCAAGCGGCTGGTCGCTGAAAGCCACCGGCGCGGCTTGAAGGTCATCATCGATATTGTCGCCAATCATACGTCGTGGGATTCGGTGATGATGAAGACGCCGGAGTTTTACCGCCGCGACCAGTCGGGCAAGATTCTCTCGCCCTATGATTGGACGGACGTGGCGGCGTTGAACTACGAGAATGCGAAGCTGCGACAGTATATGACCGAGATGCTGGCCTATTGGCTGCGCGAATTCGACCTCGACGGCTTCCGCTGCGATGTCGCCGGCGAAGTGCCTACGGATTTCTGGGAACAGGCGCGCCGCGAACTGGAGAAGATCAAGCCCGACCTGATGCTGCTGGCCGAATCGTCGAAGCCCGACTTGCTGGTCAAGGCTTTCGACCTCGATTACGGCTGGCCGCTGCACACGGCGCTAACCGAAGTCTTGATGGGCAACCGCCCGGCATCCTTGCTGCGCGAAGTGTGGATGAGCGAGCGCGCCCGCTATCCGCGCGGCGCGCTGCATATGACGATAGCCGACGACCACGACGAGCGCCGCGCCATTGCGCGTTTCGGCGAGCGCGGGGCGCTGGCGGCTGGGGCGCTGATCTTCACGCTCGACGGCGTGCCGCTGATCTACAACGGCATGGAAGCCGGCGACACGACAGAGTCAACCGCGCCCGCCTTGTTTGAACGGCTGCCGATCTTCTGGGCGATTGCCGAGCGCCGGCCCGAGTTCCCGCGCTTTTATAAACAGATCACCGCCCTGCGCGCCGCGCATCCGGCTTTGCGCGACGGCGCGCTTGAATGGCTGCGCAACTCGGACGAAGCCCGCGTCGTCAGTTTCGCGCGCCGCGCCGGCAATGAAGAGCTGATCGTGACGATTAACATGTCGGGCCGTCCGTTCAGTGGCTTTGTCGAAGCGGCGAATGGCGCGGCCTTTGCCGACATCACGCCCGAAACCGGCGCGCCGCTGCTGCCCGGCCAATCCGAGCCGGAGCGCACGGCCACGACGCGCGCGGCGGCGTTGCCCGCGTTGACGCTCGACGCCTGGGGCTTCCGCATCTTTCGCCGGACTATTTCAGTAAGGGACAGGGAATGAATAATCACTTGTAGGGTTGGAGTCCGACTATCTTCATCGCGCGTTCTACCTCAGGGTTGCGCATGAACCAGCGCCAGACATTGCGGCTGCGCAGGTTCTCGGCGCTCAGCAAGGTGATCCCCACATCGATGCCGATGACGTCCGGGTTCACCCAACCGTTGTTCGGGTTGAAGGCGTCTGTGAAGCCATAGCGGCCATAGATGCGCTCGCCAAACTTGTCTTTCATCGTCCGCAGCGCCGGCAAGCTGATCTCCGGCGTGAACATCAGTGATCCGGCAGCCGCGCACGGCACCACCGTGCCGTCAATGGCCGGGTCGCGCGGCGGGCCGCCCCACGCCACATAACCTTTGGCGCTATCGCTCGCCGTGATGCCCCAGATGACGCCCGAATAGCCGGGAAACTCTTTCGCCAGTTTCATGCAGAACAAACGATGCGCCCGCGTCGCCGTCACCGAGTTTTCAAAGTAATCTATGCCCGACGGCGTGCGGTCGCGCCGCCCGCGATAATCAACCCAGGCGTGCGAGTATTGATGGATGAACAGCGGCGCGGCGCTCGCCGCATAACGGTAGCCTTCGAAGGTGATCCAATCGCGCCGCCAGGCGTACCACGCGTCTTTGCTGATCGGGTGCGTCACTGATCCGATGGCGAGCAGATAAAGCATGGTCTCTTCGCTGTAATCCGTCCATCGGCTGTTAAGGAATCCGCTTTCCGGCTTCCACCCATGACTGAGCAGCAAGGGGTGACCCGCGAGCATCCAGCGGAAATCAACGCGCTCATAGATCGCCGTCGCCAGCCGCTTGATCTCGGCATCCTTCTGATAATAGCCGCGCGCCGTCAGCGCGCCGCCGAGCAACAGGGCGGTGTCTATCGAAGAGATTTCGCTTTGCCATCGGCGTTCGCCACTGCCTACGTCCATCCAGTGATAGAACCAGCCGTGCTCGTGGGTGGCGCGCTCGGCAAAGAAGCGCAAGGTCGCCGCCACGCGCTGGCGCGCTTGTGCCGGATCGATCCAGCGCCGCTCGGCGGCGATGCAGAGCGCCGTCAGGCCGAAGCCGGTCGAAGCGATGCTGGCAATCGTGCGGTGGTTTTCGTCCGAGGGCGAGCCGTCGGTCTTCGAGCGATCCAGCACCAGCCCTGTCTGTGGATTGGATTGCTCCCAGAAATAGAGGAAGGCGCGGCGCGACAGGTCTTCCAGAAACGCTTCGTCCTGCGCCGCTAATCTGCCCGAAGCAATCGGGCGCTTAACCTGCGAAGTGGCGCTGGCGACCATCAGCGTGATGATGAATAAACCAACAACCGGGCGGCCTGCGAAGCTTAGGGCGCGCTTCAATGCTATTGTGAGATGAGTGATGAGAATCGAATGGCCGTTCATTCGCCGATGATCTTGACCAGCACGCGCTTGCGCCGCCCGCCGTCGAATTCGCCGTAAAAGATCTGCTCCCACGGACCGAAGTCAAGCCGGCCTTCAGTGATGGCGACGACGACTTCGCGGCCCATCACCTGCCGCTTGAGGTGCGCGTCGCCGTTGTCTTCGCCCGTCAGGTTGTGCCGATAGCGGCCCAACGGCTCGTGCGGCGCCAGTTCTTCGAGCCAGCGGTCGTAATCTTCGTGCAGCCCCGATTCGTCATCGTTGATGAAGACCGAGGCGGTGATGTGCATGGCATTGACCAGCGCCAACCCTTCCTTGATGCCGCTGTCGCGCAGGCACTGTTCGACCTGCGGCGTCAGATTGATGAAGGCGCGTCGCGTGGGCACATTGAACCAGAGTTCTTTGCGATAGCTCTTCATACCCGCCATTATCGCCAAAGATCGGCGGCGAATCCACACGCGGAAGGGGAATTAAACACGGAGACACGGAGACACGGAGACACGGAGATTTCTCCGTGTCTCTGTAGTTATCTTTATTCGACGACTTCAAAGCTCGATTCAAGGCCGCTCGCCGAATCCGCGCCGACCCAGATTTTGAAGGCGCCCGGCTCGACGACGAATTTCATGTCACGGTTATAAAACCCAAGGTGCGCCGGCGTCAGCGTGAACTCGACGCGCCGCCGCTCGCCCGGTTTCAGAGTGATGCGCTCGAACCCTTTCAACTCTTTCACAGGCCGCGTGCGGCTTCCGGCCACGTCGCGGATGTAAAGCTGCGCGACTTCGTCACCAACGCGCTTGCCGATGTTTTCGACTTCGACGCTCACCTTCAGGCTGCCATCGGCTCGGATGCGCGGCGCGCTCAGTTGCAGGTTCGAGAAGCGAAACTGCGTGTAGCTCAAGCCATAGCCGAATGGGTAGAGCGGCGTCCACGGCACATCGATGTACTTCGACGTGTAGGGATTGTTCGGGTCGGGCGGGCGGCCCGTGCTCATATGGTTGTAGTAAAGCGGCACCTGTCCGACAGCGCGCGGGAAGGTTACGGGCAGCTTGCCGCCGGGATTCACGTCGCCGAACAAGACATCGGCAATCGCGTTGCCCGCCTGCGAGCCGGCGAACCATGTTTCAACAATCGCCGGCACATTGTCGGCCAGCCAGTTGATCGACATCGGGCGGCCATTCATCAGCACGACGACGACAGGCTTGCCGGTCGCTTGAATCGCTCGGGCCAGGTCGAGCTGGCGGCCCGGCAGATCAAGTGACGAGCGCGAGCGCGCTTCGCCGCTCATGTCGGCGCTTTCGCCAATGGCCAGCACCACGGCGTCGGATTCATTGGCGACGCGCACGGCCTCGCTGATGCCGTCGCTGCTGTCGCCGGTGAAGTCGCAGCCTCTGGCATAAACGACTTTGGTTTGCGGCGTGACTTTGGCGCGAATGCCTTCGATCAAGGTCACGGCGTCTTCGGCGCGACCGTCGCCCGACCACGAGCCGATCATATCGCGCTGGCTGTCGGCGAGCGGGCCGATGACGGCGAGCTGCCGCGCCGCTTTGTTGAGCGGCAAGACTTCGCGCTCATTCTTCAACAGCACCATTGAGCGCGCTGCGACCTCACGCGCCGCGGCGCGGTTCTCTGCGCTGAAGATCACCGAAGCCTCGCGCCCCTCGTCGGCATAAGGATGCTCGAACAGGCCGAGCCGGAATTTGACGCGCAGGATGCGCCGCACCGCTTCGTCAATCGTCCGCATCGAGACTTTGCCTTCTTTAAGCAGCGCGGCGACGTGCTTGTTGTAGAGGCGGCTGACCATCTCCATATCAACGCCGGCGTTCAACCCCTGTTGCGCGGCGTCGGCTTCGGTGGCGGCGATGCCATGATTCATCAGCTCGCGCACCGACTCGTAATCGCTGACGACGAAGCCATCGAACTTCCACTCGTCGCGCAAAACGCGGGTGAGCGTGAACGGGTTGGCCGAAGTCGGCACGCCGTTCAGATCGTTGAAGGCGCTCATGAAGGTGCCGACGCCCGCATCAACCGCGGCCTTGAACGGCGGAAAGTAGACTTCGCGCAGCGTCCATTCCGAAACGTCTGTGGTATTGTAATCGCGGCCACTTTCCGCCGCGCCGTAGGCGACCCAGTGCTTGGCGCAGGCGACGACCTTCGCCGGGTCGCTGTAATCCTTTCCTTGAAAGCCGAGCACGCGGGCGCGCGCCATCACCGCGCCGAGGTAAGGGTCTTCGCCGGCGCCTTCGCTGATGCGGCCCCAGCGCGCATCGCGGGCGACATCAACCATCGGCGCGAACGTCCAACGCACGCCCGCCGCCGCCGACTCTGCCGCCGCGACGGAAGCGCCGCGCTCGACTGAGGCCGGGTCCCAGCTCGCGACTTCGCCGAGCGAGATGGGAAAGATGGTGCGGTAGCCGTGAATCACATCGAAGCCAAAGAGCAGCGGAATCTTCAGCCGCGATTGCTCGACCGCAACGCGCTGCAATTCGTTGACGCGCTTTGCGCCGCGCACATTGAGCGTCGAGCCGAGCCGCCCCTGGCGCACCATCTCCAGGTGCTCCGGGCGGTATTTGCCGTCGGCCTCGCCGTCGAGAATTTGCAACTGGCCGAGCTTCTCTTCGAGGGTCATCTGTGCCAGCAGCTTGCTGATGCGCTCTTCGATGTGGTCGGGCGGCGCGGCCAGCGAAGGCAGGGAAGGGCTGATCGAGACAATCAATAACAGAGCCGCTGCGAGGCTCTTCGATTTCGCGAACTTCATTGGCGACTCCTCCGAAGGATTGCAGAAGATAAGAGATTGAGCGAATCGTCCACGCGATATGAAAGCCTGTCGGGCTTTCTCGGCAAACCACCCGCCGCTTATACTAGGCGAAGCGACTGAGGCAACGGCGGATGAAGAGACTCGATTCACCAACGCACCAACCCGCAAGGCGCGGCCATACGCTGTACGCTGTCGTGCGCCTTGCCGGGCTCGGCGTTTGTGTCGTCTTCATTTCAATAGGTGCTGCCGCGATGCCGCATCAGCCGGCGACCGCGCCGCAAGCTGAAACGGCGGCGTTGCTGCGCCAGGCGGTCGGCCTATTGCAAGCGGGCCGCCTCGACGAAGCCGAGCCGCTGGTGCGCCGCGCGCTCAGCGCCGCGCCGCAAAATCCCGACGCCCATAACTTGCTCGGCGCCATTCTCGATCAGCGCGGACGCCCGGCGGAAGCCGAGCGCGAATACCGCGAAGCCCTGCGGCTCAACCCTCACTCGATCACCGCGCAAGCCAATCTCGGCGTTCTCTACGCCCGCAGCCATCGCAATGAGCAAGCCATTCAAGCCTTTGAAAGCGTGTTGCGCGCCGCGCCCGATCACCCGCAGGCGACGGCGAATTTGGGCGTGCTCTATGCGGCGCGCGGCGACAACGAGCGCGCCTTGCCGCTGCTCGAACGCGCCAACGCGCAACGGCCCGACCAGTACGAAATCGTCATTAATCTCGGCGTCGTTTATTACCGCTTGCAGCGCCTCGATGAAGCCGCGCGCCTCTTGCGGTCAGCCGCTTTGCTTGCGCCCAATGCCGCCGAGCCGCTTTACTACCTCGGTCTGACGGCGGCGGCGCGCGGCACGACTGACGCGGCCATTGCGCTCTGGCAACAGGCATTAGAGAAGCGCGCGGACTTTGCCGACGCCAGCTTCATGATTGGCGAAGGCTTGCGACAGACGCGCGGCGCGGCGGCGGCAAAAGCCTACTACGAACGGGCGCTCAACGCCGACGCGACGAAGTTCGCCTACTACGCGCGATTGGGCGGCGTTGACTTGCTCCTCGATCAAGGCGAAGCGGCGCTCGACCTATTCGAGCGCGCCGCCCGGCGCTTCCCCGACATCGCCGAAGCGCATTACTTCCTCGGCGTCGCGGCGCGTCGCCAGGGCCTGTTTGATAAAGCCGAAGCGGCGCTGCGCCGGTCGCTGGCGCTCAAGCCGGATAATGCCGACGCGCTGGCGCAACTCGGCTACATCGTCGGCCAGCAGGATCGTCTGAGTGAAGCCGAGCCATTGCTGCGCCGCGCCATCGCGCTCGGCAGCCGTCACATCTATGCGCACTATAATCTCGGTCGCTACCTGGTGAAGCTGCGCCGATACGGCGAAGCCGAACAGGTGCTCGAACGCGCCGCGACGATGAGCCGTGACTGTCCCGAAGTTCACTATCAACTCTTTCTCATCTACGCGCGGCTCAAGCGCCAGGACGACGCCGCGCGCGAGCAAGCCATTTTCAAAGAGCTGCAAGCCGAAGGCTTGACCCGCCAAAAAGATCAAACGTGCGAGCCGGACAACCGCAACCTGCCATCAGCTTTTGAAGGCAAACCCGCCACCGGCAATCAATGATCGAGCCTGGGAGCGCGGGCGTCTCGCCCGCCAGTCTTTCGCATTCGAGAAGTTGCGGGCAAGCTGCCCGCGCTCCCAGGTCTCAATGCCATTCTAAAAAAATGGGCGTGACCGGACGGGCTTGCGGCCCATTCGCTCACGCCCCGTGAGGTTACCAGCTAGAAGCTGAAGCGCGCTTGCAGTTCGATGACGCGACCCGCCAGCGCCGAGGTTGCGCGACCGAAGCTCACATTCTTGACATCAGTGCTGGGACTGAAGAACCCGAACGACGAGAGGTTCAGGATGTTGAAAGCGTTGAAGAAATTCGCTCGCAGCTCAAGCGCCGCGTTTTCGCCGAGCGCGTGGAAGCTCGGCAAGCCCGTGCGCTTGACCAGGCTCAGGTCAATGTTGCGATAGCGCGGCCCGCGAAAGACGTTGCGCCCGATTCCTGGCGGGCGGTTGCCGGGGTCTGTGGTGTCAAAAAAGCGCTGGCCGCCGCCGGGGAAGTTGCCACCCAAATCCATAAACGTCTGATTGTCTGTGCGGTCCAACGCGCCGCCGAAATACTGTGCAGGGCGCGACGGACAGAGCACCGCCCCGCCCGGCGTGCTGATGCAATTGCCGATCAGCGGCGTCCATGGGAAACCTGTGTGCGCCGTCAGGATGCCATTGATCTGCCAGCCGCCGAGCACCTTGCCAACCCAGTCTTTGCGGGTGCGGAAGATCGGCAAGTCCCACAGCCCTGTCATCACGAAATGGTGCCGCACGTCGTAATCCGACGGGCCGCGCTCCTGGCGCAGGTCTTGCGGATATGTCTGATTGGTTACAAATCCCGGCCCTTCGTACGACAGCGTGTCAATGCTCTTGCTCCAGCGATACATCGCATCAATCTGGAAGCCCTGCGTGAACTGCTTGGTGACGCGCAGATTCATGCCGTTGTAATTGGCATTGACGTCCGGCGTCGGGAAGTAGACGGCGAAGAACGAAGGGTTGTTCGGGTAGAGGTAGTTCTGATTGACCAGCCGCAACAGCTTATGCGACGAGCTGCCTTGATAACCCGCGCTGCCGACGACGTGCCACGGCAGATCGTACTGCACCTCTAGCGAGTAGGTGTAGACGTAAGGGTTCGGCACTTCGGGTGGCGCGCCGTAGATTTCGACGGGAGGGCCGTTGGGCGCGCCGGTCGCCGGGTTGAGGCCCTGCGCCAGCGCCGGGTTGACCGGGTAGCTGAAGGGCGAGTTGGTGGCGCCGAGGGCGTAGAGAATCTGTCCGTTGGCGAATGGCGGCGCCCATTCTTCGCCGCCCGCCGCGCCCGCGCCGCCGCAGCAGATGTTGTAGCGCGCAAAGAACGGCGGGTTGCCGCGCGAGTTCAGAAACGGCGCTGACGGATGGCGGTTGAAGCTGACGCCGAAGCCGCCGCGCCAGACCATCTTGTTCTCAAAGCGCGTTGGCGACCACGCGAAGCCGAGGCGCGGCGCGAAGTTGTTGCGGTCGGGCTTCCATAGCTCGTCAACCACGACGACTTTGGAATCGGCCAGCCCATTGGCGCCGAATTGCAGATTGCTCAGCGAGCCGTTCTTCTCGCGCAGCGGCGTGAAGTATTCGTAGCGCAGGCCGAGGTTGAGAGTGAGGTTGGGCCGGAACTTGAAGTCATCCTGAAAAAAGCCCGCGTAATCTTTGGTGCGGAAGTAGCGCTGCGCGTCGGCAGGCAGTCCCGTGACCGGGTCGGCGTTGATGGCTTCAAAGATCGGCGTATCGTTCGCCAGATTCCACAGGCCGGAGAAGGAATAGATCGGACGCGCGCCGCCCGCCAGGTTGTTGTTGCTCTGCTCCCAGCGGATGTCGAGGCCATACTTCATCGCGTGGCGACCGACGATGTTGCTGAGGGTGTCGCGGAAGTTGAAGGTGTTTTCGGCGAAGACGCCCGGCGTCGCTTCGCCGCGCGGCGCGCCAAAGCGTATGCGGTCGAACGGCAAGCCTTCGACTTCGATGCGCGGGATGCCGAAGTTGGCATCCGGGTTATCCTGAATCTCGTTATAGCCGAAGCGCGCGAAGTTGAAGCGCGCCTCGTTGAGCATGGTGGGCTTCAGCGTGTGAATCCAGGTCATCGTGATGGCCGGATTGGTGCGATTGGAATTGATGTCGCCAATAGGCCGGCTGCGGCCCGCCGGGTCGCTGGTCAAGCCCTTGAAGTGCGTGATGTAGGTGCTGAAGGCGAATGTATCGCTGGCCCCGAGATTATAGTCGGAGCGGAAGTTGTACTGATCGCCATGCACCTGGCCGGGAGCAGCGAGCAACGCAAAGAGGATGTCGGGAATGTTGTCGAGGCCGCCGCCCGTCGGCATGCTGAATGGCACATAGTGGCCGACCGTGCCGAACGGCGAGCCGATGTCGAGGCCGCCGGGAAGCACGCGGCAGGCGCGGTCAGGCACCGCCGTGCAATCACGCGGAATGATCGCGACAATGCGCGGCTCTAGCCCCGGCGTCTTGAAGACCTGCGCGGTGATGCTGTTCGGGCTGCGGCTGATGACGAGCTGGCGATACTCCGGCGTTTCGATGAAGCTCTGGAAGTAATTCGTCGTGTTGTTGCGCAACCCTTCGTAGCTGAAAAAGAAGAAGAGCTTGTCTTTGATGACCGGGCCGCCGACGCTGCCGCCGAACTGGCGGAAGAGGTCGTTGACGCGCACGCGCGGCGCGTTGTCGGGACCGTTCCACTTGTTAAAAGCGTTCAGCTTCGGCGAGTCATACTTGAAGAAGGCGCTGCCGTGCAGCTCGTTGGTGCCGTTCTGCGAAACGACTTTGATCTGCGCGCCGCTGTTGCGCCCTTCTTCGGCAGAGTAGGTGCTCGAAGAGACCTGAATCTCTTTGACCGATTCCTGATTCGGAGTGATGACCGCCGCGCCGCCCCAGGTCTGGCTGTTGACGCTGACGCCATCGATCATGAAGTTGTTGGCCGACAGGCGCTGGCCGTTGGCTGAAATAGGCACCTGATTTTCGGTTTGAAAGATCGAGTTGTTCGAGCCGCCCGGCCCGGTCGTGTTCGGCAAGCCGACGGAGCCGCCGGTGCCGCCGCGCGCGCCGTCGCCAAAGACGCCCGGCGTCAGGCGGATCAGCTCGTACGGGTCGCGCCCGACCTGCGGGATGCGCAGAATCTCCTGGCGCGTGATGCCGCGTGTGACGTCGGCGTTCTCTGTTTGCAAGGGCGCGACTTCGGCGCCCGCCGTCACGGTCACCGACTCGGTGACCTGACCGGCTTCGAGTTTCAGGTCAACGCCGCGCGGCTCTTCAGCACTGACGGTGACGTTTTCGATGACCGCCTTCTTGAAACCGGCGAGCTCTGCCGTCACCGTGTAGCGGCCCGGCGGCAGCCCCGTGACGCGATAGAAGCCGTCGTCGGTGGTCGTCGTGGCTTGGGCTTTGTTGGTCTCCAGGTTGGTGACGGTGACGGTGGCGCCGCTCACGACTGCGCCGGAATTGTCGGTCACTGTGCCTTGAATGCTGGCTTTGAATTGCGCGCTCGCCGTCAGGCTGATCAACAACAGCAGCAGGCTGCTTGCGGCGAGGCGACGAAGAGAGCGGAATCTGCAACGCATGGCGAAATCCTCCGATGGCAGAAATGGCAATTGGTCGTCGGCTTGGAAGGCAGCCGCGACCCCGGGCACCGTCCAGGCAATGCGGTTCGGGCCGACCTGTGCGCACGGCTCAAGGCCGTTGATGGCAGGTGATTTCGGCGATCTGGGCGCCGGTCTCAGTCACGGTGGTCGGCTTCGTTCGTCTGTGTTTTCAAATTACTAAATCGATTTAGTAAAGCGCCACCAGCGTAGCACCGGCGTCTTTTGTCGTCAAGCAGATTCTGTGCGAAGGCGGCCCCGGTCGGCGCGAAGCAGGAGAGCGAGAATGCCTGCTCGCTCATGCCGCAAAGAAGAGCCGCCCCGCTTGCTTACCAACAGCTCACGTCGGGGCCGTAGTCGATGATGTAGTCGCTGAGGTCCAGCGGATAGGACACATATCCGGAGGGGAGAATGAACTCATACCCGGTAAGCCCCTTGCGCTGGTCCATGAAGTAGACGTTGTAGTAGTCCGGCGGGATGTAGTCGTAGTACGACCACAACCACATCACCTGCACCTTCAAGTGGGAGCCGGGCGAGGTGGAGATGTTGAGGACCACGTGCTTGTTGTCGATGGCGTAGCTTCCCATGTCCGTTCCGCCGCTGAGGCAGTACACGTAAGGGACATCGCTCCCGCACGTCCTCCCGCTGTCGAACTGTGTCTGCGGGCACGTAGAGGCGTCGCCGCGGATCTGGACCCAGTTGGCGTTCGGCATGGTGAACGTTGCGCCGCAGGGCCCGGTCCACCCACAGCAGACCGACTGGTTGACTCGACAGCCCGCCTCTGCCCTCTGCAACACGGGGTTGCTTGTGCCGCCAGGCATGACCGAGGCGACCATGAGGGCCGCGCACGCGATGACGGCGGCCAGGATTTTTCTAATGCTCATCATCGGCTATTCCTCCTGTTCATTAGGTATGGCGGCGCCTAACCGCTTGCCGGAGCATTATATTGCAGACGCGCGCCGCCCGCCAGATGGTTGTTGCTCTGCTCCCAGCGGATGTCGAGGCCATACTTCTCAGGCTATGCTTGCGTTGCTCATGCGGTTGTGCGAAACTGCGGGCTATGCCGCGGAAGCGCCGCCCCGACGCCGGCAAAACACACGCACCGCCCGACAAACGTCCCGTCAGCTTGAAAGAGCTGGCGGCGCACCTTGGCCTGTCGCCAAGCACGCTGTCGCTGGTCTTGAACGAACGGCCCGCGGCTAGCGCGATTCCGCAAGCGACCAGAGATCGCATCTTTGCGGCGGCGCGGGGCTTGAATTACCGGCCGCACTTCATGGCGCGCAGCCTGCGCATGCAGCGCAGCCACACGCTCGGCGTGCTGGTGCCGGAGATCAGCGGCGGCTACACCGCCGAAGTGATGAGCGGCATCGAAGAGCATCTGCTCAAGGCCGGCTATTTCACCATCATCGCCTGCCACCGCCATAAGCCGGAGTTACTCGACGGCTACCCGAAGCTCTTCGTTGACCGTTGCGTCGAGGGCATGATCGCCGTCGATACGCCGTGCCGCGCCGAGATGCCGCTGCCGGTGGCGTCTGTCTCTGGCCACGACGATGTCAGGGGCGTCACCAACATCGTGCTGAATCACGCGACGGCGGCGCGGCTGGCCTTGCGCCACCTGTATGATCTCGGCCACCGGCGCATCGCCGTCATTAAAGGCCAGACCTTCAGCAGCGACACACAGGTGCGCTGGGGTTCGATCCGCGCCGCCGCCCGCGCGCTTGGCATCACGATTCCCGCGAGCCTGGTCGCGCAGCTCGAAAGCGATTCGCCGTCGCCCGGAGTCGGCTACGTGGCGGTGCAGAAGCTGCTGCGGTCGAGCGAGCCGTTCACGGCGCTCTTCGCCTTTAACGACGTATCGGCCATCGGCGCCATTCATGCGTTGCAGGAGGCGGGCCGCCGCGTCCCCGAAGAGGTTTCGGTCGTCGGCTTTGACGATGTCGACAACGCGGCGTTTTATAACCCGGCGCTGACGACGATCCGCCAGCCGCTCAGAGAGATGGGCAGGCTGGCGGCAGAGACTCTGCTGGCGCGCATCAACCAGGGCGCGGGCGCGGCGTTCCCTGAGCTGGTCATGGTCGAGCCAGAGTTGATCGTTCGACAATCCACGACGCGGGCGGCGCATGTGATCGCCGTGCGCCCGCGCGCCCGCAAACGACTCGGCGCCGGCATGTAATCAGCACAACATTTCGCTGCCGCCTTCGTCCACCCAGATGCCACGCGCTCATCCAACTTTTCCGACCACTGTCAGCCGGCAAGTTTCGCTGGTCGCTTACATCGGCTTCGCGCTGACCGGCATCGTCACGACCATGCTCGGGCCGCTGCTGCCGGCGTTGAAAGTGCGCTGGGGGCTGACAGACGCGCAAGCCGGTTACCTCTTCGCGGCGCAGTTCGCGGCTTCTGTGATTAGCACGATGCTGCTGCCGGCGATCATTGCGCGGCTTGGGTTCTTGCAGACGATAGCGGTCAGTTACCTGTTGATGGCGGCGGGTGTCGCCGGCGTCGGCGCAAGCTCCTGGGCGTTCGGGCTGCCGGCGGTGAGCGTTTACGGATTCGCGCTGGGGCTGGCAATGCCCGCGACCAACCTGTTGATCTCTGAAACTCGTGGTGCGCGGCGCGCGGCGGCGCTCAACATTTTGAACTTCGTCTGGTGCATCGGCGCGGTCGCCTGCCCCTTGCTGTTGATGGTCGCGGCGCGCGACAACCGCACGGCTGTGCCGATGCTCACGCTGGGCGTGATTCTCGCGGCCACCGGCGCGTGGCTCTGGCAGAGCCGCGCGCAGAGCGCGTCGCGCCATGCCGGCGCAGGCATCCATGTTGACCGGCGAGCCAATCAAGCGTTTGCCAAAGACGCGCAAGCGCCCGCCGCACGGCGTGTCTGGCGCAGCGGCTTTGCTTACGTTCTGGCGGCTTTCGTCTTTTTATATGTCGGCGCGGAAAACAGCATCAGCGGCTGGATTGGCGCTTACACCAAGCGCACGAATGCCGAGATGGCGGCGCTCTATTCTCTGCCGCAGGCGGTCTTCTGGGCGGCCTTGATGACCGGGCGGTTGCTGGCGCCGGTATGGCTGCGCCGCTTGAGCGAAGAGCGGCTGGTGTTGCTTACGGCGGTGGTTTCGCTGCTCGGCATCCTGCTGTTGCGCGGGACGACGGCAACGGTCGGCTTGCTCGGCGGCGCCGGTCTGGCGGGCCTGGGGTTTGCGGCTATCTACCCGACGACGATTGCCGTGTTTCTGAAAACCTTCGGCGAGCGGGCGGCGGCGAGCGCCGCGCCGATCTTTGCGACGGGCGGCCTGGGCGGCGCGGTCATCCCGTCGCTGGTCGGCACGGTGTCTGATCGCTATGCCAGCCTGCGCGCCGGCCTGCTCGTGCCGCTGGTTGTCAATGTCATGCTCGTCGCTTTGCAGATCGCCATCATCGCCGTGCTCATGCGTCGCCCGCGTTCGGCATCCCACATGAGTTAGGCTATGATGTAGCGCAAGGCGGTTAGATTGCGCAGCGACTCGCGCAATCTAACCGCCTTGCGCTACAGGGTAAACCTAATTGCAATCCGCATCTAAGCCTGCGAGTCAACGAATCGCCTTGCCGGGCGTAGCCCAGACGGTATCATGAAGAGGGCGGCGGTGGCCGCCGACACGCGAGCGAGAAACCATGACAGAATTCCTGCTGCTAGTCAGCGCGACATCTTCCATCTTCATTGTGCGGGTGATCGCGGCGTTAATCTTTGTCGCCGTGCAGTGGGTGGTGCTGCGCGCTTTCCTGCGCATCCTGCGCTCGATGGGCTTTACCGAGCGCCGCGAGAAGCTGGCCGTGGCCACGGCGCTGGCGCTGTTCGCCTTCATCAACGCGCCGCTCCTGTGGTTCATCGCCGAGACCTTCATCAGCCCGCGCTCGTTCCTGCTCTACGAGCCGGCAGCGGGCTACGAAAGGATTGTGCGGCCCTTCTCGTACCTGTTCTTCATCTGGATGATCGGCTCGTTCTTCTTTGTCGCCGCGGCGCCGCTGGCCATGTCAGCGTATGCCGCCGTGCAGTTCTTTCGGCGCAAGCGCGGCGCTGAGCTTGATAGCCCCGCGCCGGCAATCGATCTATCGCGCCGCCGCTTCCTGCAAGTGATGCTGCTGGCCGCCGCCTCCATGCCGTTTGCGCTGTCGGCGTATGGCGCGGTGGCCGCGCGCTCGCGCAAAGTCGTCGAGCGCGTCGTCGTTCGCATCCCCGGCCTGCCGCCGCCGCTCGACGGGTTCACCATCGTGCAGATGAGCGACATTCACGCCGGCTTTTTCATGAAAGAGTCGGCGATGCGCGAGTACGTCGAGATCGCCAACTCACTTGAGCCCGACATTGTGGCGCTGACCGGCGATTTCGTCGCCACCGACCAGAGTCAAGTCGAGCCGTTCATGCGGGCGATGGCGGCGCTCAGGACTCGGCGCGGCGTTTACGGTTGTCTCGGCAATCACGATATGTTTACCGGCTCTGAAGAAGAGCTGGAGCGCCGCTTTCGCGCCGCCGGCTTCAAGCTGCTGCGCAGCGCCAATGAATTGCTCGACGTGAACGGCGCGACGCTCAACATCATCGGCGTAGACTTTATCAGTGGCCGCGCCCGTGACCTCATGCTCGACCAGGCGTTGCGCGGCATCCGCCTCGACGGCACGACCTTGCTCTTGCTGCACGCGCCGTACAGCTTTCCACAGGCGGCGACGAAAGGCATTCACCTTACCTTATCCGGCCACACGCACGGCGGCCAGATTGCGCTGACGCTCGGCGACATGATCCTGACGCCGGC
Source organism: Blastocatellia bacterium (assembly GCA_035275065.1). Lineage (NCBI taxonomy): Bacteria > Pseudomonadati > Acidobacteriota > Blastocatellia > Blastocatellia bacterium. The sequence continues at coordinate 44,677 of DATENM010000153.1, read as the reverse complement.
GCGGCTCTCGACCGTCTTTCTTGCGGGGCTTTATAAGATCGGCGACTCGCAGCTCTACGTCAATCGCGGGCTGGGGACCACAGGGCCGCCCATCCGCATCGGCGCGCCGCCGGAAATCACTCACCTGACGCTGAAGGCCGTTGAGTAGTGTTCATTGCTTGATGCCGGCACGGCGCATCAAGTCATCATAGCGCGGGTCCTTGCGTAGCGGGTCGAATAGCGGGTCGGTCGGCAGGCCGCGAATCCCTACACGTTTTTCCAGACATACCTCTAGCCATTTGAACGCCGCGTCATACTCACCCATCCCGCAGTAGAGGGCGACGTAGCTTGACGGGGCGACGTAAACTTGCCGCGCCTCCAGGGCTTTCAATTGCTGCTCGAAACGCCGCGCCTCGTCGAGTTGATGATTGATGCCATAGGCGTAGCCCATCATCGCAATCAGGCCGGGCGTGTCGGGCGCTACCGCCAGTCCGCGCTTGAATTCGGCCAATGCCTCTTCGCGCCGGCCCTGCAAGAGGTAACAGCCGCCGAGGTAAATGCGCGCGGAGATGAAGTTCGGGTCCAGGTCGAGGGTTTTTTGCAGGACGGCGATGGCCTCGTCGTAACGCCGCGCGCGAAAGAGGATGACGCCGCACTGGCTACTGGTCGCCGGCGAAAGGTAATCGAGTTCGAGGGCGCGCCTGATTTCGCGTATGGCCTCGTCGAAGCGGGCCTCGTTCGACAGCAACACGGCATACCAGTGATGCGTGTTGGCATAGTTGGGCTTCAAGTCGAGCGCCAGCTTGAACTCTTTTTCGGCCCCGGCCCAGTCCCAATCATAGTCGGTCAGGATTTTGCCGAGCGTCGCATGCGCTTCGGCGAGGTCGGGGTCAATCTGCAAGGCGCGCTCGGCGGCCTGGCGGCCGAGCGGCAACACTTCGACCGCCGGCGCCAGCGTGTAACTGCCGAGCGTCACGTAAGCATCGGCCAGGCCGACGTAGGCGAGCGCGTAGTTCGGGTCTTTCTTGATGGCTTGCTGGAATGAGTCGATGCTCTTGCGCGTGCCCTCGCCGCTGCGCTTATTCCAATAATAACGGCCGACCAGATAAAGCTGATAGGCCTCCGGGTCGGTCGTGTAGTTTCTGGCTAAACCGTCGTGCTCGTCGCCAGAGAGGCTGCCCATCATATCAGCGGCGACGCGCTGCGCGATGGCGTCCTGGACGGCGAAGATGTCCGTCGCCGGCTCGTCGAATTGGCGGGTCCACAGCGGCTTGCCGTCGGCGATGCGCACCAGCCGGGCCGAGACGCGGATCTTGCCATTGGCTTTCTGGATGTTGCCTTCGAGCACGGCCTCGACTTCCAATTCGCGGCCGGCCGCCACCGCGTCCTGGTCGAGCGCCGTGTAGCGGCGCACACTGCTGATCGGGCGCACGGTGATCTGCTTGAGACTGTCCAGGCGCGTGATCAACGTGTCGGCAATGCCCATCTCCAAAATGTCGTCGTGGGTCTCGGCGACCAGCGGCTTGAACGGCAAGACGGCGACCGAGCGGATGGGCCGCGCTGGTCCTGGCCGCAGCCAGATAAGGCCGGCCGCAGCGACGAGTCCGACGACTATGAACAAGCCGAGTGCCGTACGCCAGCGCAGGCTGACGTGATGGCGCGTGATCAGCAAATCGGGCGGCGGCAGGGCGTGCCGCACAGCGGGCGAGGCGTCGGCGGTCGCCGGCGGGGGTTGCGGCAGCACGGCAGCGATGGGTTCACGGGGTTCATCCGGGCTGGGCAATGCGTTGGCCGGGCTGCTCGTCTCTTCGGCGGTGGCGGGTGATTCTTCGGCGGTGCCGCGCGCCTCCTGCCGCACCTCGGCGACGAACTGGTAACCGCGCCCCGGCGCGGTGACGATGAAGCGGTTGTCGCCGGCCTTCTGGCCGAGCAGTTTGCGCAGGGCCGAGATGTTGTGCGCCAGGTTGGTCTCTTCGACGATGGTGTCAGGCCAGACGGCCTGCATCAGCTCGTCTTTGCTCAACACACGCCCACGCTGGCGCACCAGCGCGAGCAACGTCTCGAAGACTTTTGGCGTCAGCGGGATCGCCTGCCCCTGCTTTGAGAGCAAGCGCCGTATCGGATCAAGCTCGAACTCTTCAAACCGATAAATGACTTTATCGCTGCCATTTAAGGCTTGCATTCAGACGCTCCCATAAAATCCCAGAAAAATTAAAGTCCGCTTACAAGACCTCGGAGCCCGCCGTCGAGTATGTTGCATCCACGCCGGGGACGCGACGCGGGACCGGCCAAGGTGGGGTCGCCGCGCGCGGCTCATTCTAGCGCAAAGGCGCAGATGAGAACAGCGGATTCGGCGCGGTAATGAATCAGCAAGGGATAGGAAGAACAAGATGAAGCGGTTCCCAAGAACGCAACCTAATGACAACTCGCATGAAAGGAAGAGTCGAAATGGACACGATCAAAAAGAAGCGATTTAACGCAATTGCTTTTACTCTGGTTATCGTCGCCGCCCTCCTGGTCGGCGTCACCCCCACGCACAGCGCCCCGCCGTCCGACAAGGACGTGAGGGTTATCAATACCACGGCAGAGCCCGTGCCGACCGTCGCTCAGGGCACGACGACCATTGCCGGCACGGTGCAGGCCAAGCAGAGCGGCGCCTGGAGCGTCGGCATCAGTGGCGTGCCTTCGGTCAAGGTCGACAGCGACCCGGCCAATCCCATCTACGTCACCAACGTCGAAGGCGCGAAGCCGCAGCCGTTCCAGCAGGAAGTCGAGGTCACGGTGGACCCGGGGTTGGGCGCACAGAGCGGCGCTATCAACGTCCCCCTGGGCAAGTTGCTGGTGATCGAACAGGTCTCGGCCTCGGCCTTCCCGCCCGCCGGGCAGAAGATACTTTTCTCGCTGCTTACCCACGTCGCCCCGGACAACACGCTGCGCAAGCACCTGCTGCACACCAGCGGTGACACGTTCGGCGGGGGCAGCTACTTCGAGGCGAGCCAGACGGTCCGCGTCTACGCCGACACGCCCAGCGCTCTGGTTCACGTAGACCGCGACGTAACGACCGGCAGCGTGCTGGCCAGGTTCGTCGTCTCGGGCTATCTCATCGACAAGTAACCGCCGCCAGTTGTGACGGCCGGAGGTCTTATGAGCAATATGATCGCAGACACCCTGGAGCAGCCTTCCGCCGCGTCCCGCCCGCTGTGGCCGAACATCGGCATCCGGGCGGCGGCGGTTACCGAAATCGGCCTGGACGAGCTAAGCGTAGGCGACCTGCTTCTGATACAGACTGCGAACAGCGTCTACAGTTTTACCCTGACCGACGCCGGGTCGCATAGCGGCCTGCTGATGGGCGGGCGGTTGGGCGAGGCGAGTGCCACCGCCTGGCTGGTCGGCGCGCAGGAAGACAACGGCGATGATGGCGCAATCGGAGCGAGCTATCTCGCCGACGGCTTGCGCGCCGTCTTTCTCGTCGCCGCAGGCGGCAATTCGCGGCGGCTGGTGACTTCGGCGATCAAACGCCTCACACATCTTAAAGTGCCTGCCGGCAGGCCAGCCGGCCCGCTCGAAGACGCGCGCCAGTTTTCCGCCGAGCGCGACAAGCTGAGACCTTGACGCCGACCGAGACGCGGCAAAGAAGGCCGTGGTCTTGCCAATTCTGTGGCGATGCGGAGAGTCGTTCCGCCCGCTGTAATCGATCACCCACTATCTGAAAACGGAGAAAGAGACCATGTTGCATTTGAAAAAAATCTATTTGAGCCACCTCCGCGCGCTCAGCGCGCTTGCGTTAATGATTGCCTTAATCGCGGCGACCAGCACGGCCTTTGCGCCTCAGGTGAAAGCCGCTGGCACGCTCTCGCCCAACAGCAGTTTAACGCCGGAACAGATCGAGGCAGCGGTCGAGGAATACTTTGACGCCGTCAGCGCCCACGACGTGCAGCGCTACGTCAACACCTTCGCTTCCGATGGCGTGCTCGAAGACCCTGTCGGCACGCCGCCAGTGCAGGGGACGGCGGCCCTCACGGGCTTCATCACCAACATCATCGCCCCGTTCAGCGACATCAAGCACCGGATACAGGATGTCGTCGTCTGCGGCAACGAGGCGGCGGTCAACTGGAAACTGGATTTGAAGACGACGACCAACAAGCACATCACCATTGATGGCATGGGCATCTTCCGCTTCAACCAGGATGGGAAGCTTGAGTCGGTCAGAGAATTTTGGGACCTGGCTGCCTTCCTGGCCGACTTGCAGGGGTAAGAAGTGGACCCTTGCTTGCCGATCATCTCGACTGAAGCGGGCGCGGCTCTACTGAGGTTATGTAGAGCCGCGCCGGCGACCGACTGGCGGAGTCGGTTCAAGTCGTGAAAAAATGATTATGGCATGTTGAAGGTATTGTCGAATCCACAGGTCGAACTGCTCGGCATGAATGAGGCCGAGCTTTCGACGTTGATGGCCGAGCTTGGCGAAAAGCCGTTCCGCGCCCGTCAGCTCTTTGATGCCATCTATCGCCGGCGGCTGACGAGCTTTGCGGCGATGACCGACTTGCCTGTGCGTTTGCGAGAACAACTGGCCGCGCACGCAGAGGTCACGCGCACGCGCATCAAGAACATCTTCACGTCGTCAGACGGCACGCGACGTTTCCTGCTTGAGCTGGGTGACGGGCGCGAAGTCGAAGCGGTCTTTATGCCCGAAGCGCGCCGCGACACGATCTGCATTTCCAGTCAGGTTGGCTGCCCGCTCGCCTGCGACTTTTGCATGACCGGCGTGCTCGGTCTGAAGCGCAATATGACGGCCGGCGAGATCGTTTCGCAGATCATCGTCGCGTTGAACGAAGTCTACGGCGAGGGCGCGCTGCCGGCGAAAGAAACGGGAATCACCAAAGTGGGTCGGGACATTGCGGGCCGCGAGAAAATCCGCGAGTCGCGTGACGAGCGCCACCCGCTGAACGTCGTGATGATGGGCATGGGCGAGCCGCTGTTGAACTATGATGCGGCGATGCGCGCTGTGCGGTTGTTTGCAGACGAAAAGGGATTGGCCATCCCGCCGCGCCGCGTGACCCTGTCAACCGCAGGCATCGTGCCGCGCATTGACGAGCTGGCAAAAGAAACGCTGCGCCCGCGCCTGGCGATCTCGCTGACGGCGGCCAACGACGAACTGCGCGACCGCCTCTTCCCGATCAATCGCAAGTACCCGCTCGCCGAATTGATGGCGGCGTGTCGCCGCTTCCCGCTGACCGAGCGCGAGCGTCTGACTTTCGAGTATGTGATGCTCGATCAGGTGAACGATAGCGACCGCGACGCCCGCGCGCTGGTGCGTTTGCTGAACGGCATCCGCGCCAAGGTGAACTTGATTCCGCATAATCCCGCGCCCGAATTGCCCTATCGCGCCACGCCGCTATCGCGCATCATGGCCTTTCAAAAGATTCTCACCGACGCCGGCGTGCTGTCGTTCATTCGCCGCCCGCGCGGCCAGGACATCGCCGCGGCCTGCGGCCAGCTCGCCGCCCGCCACGAAGCCACTGCCTGAACAGTGCAATCGCTTCCTGACCCTGCTTCACTGTGTCCAATCTTCAACTTTGAGATTCGGCACTTGTTGATAATCTTTCAGATTGCTTGAAAGCAAGAGGGCGCCATGCGCCAGACTGATGGCCGCAATCTTTAAGTCCATCGAGCCGGTCCGTAGCCGTGAATGTCTAAGCCTGTCGAAGACGACAGCCGCTTCTTCGGTGTAATCGAGCAGTGGAATGGCGGCAAAGAAGGCTAGCATTGCATGAAGGCGCAGGTAGGCAGAGACTTCCTGTTGAGCAGTTTTCGCACGGGCAATCACCTTAAGCCAACCACGCATTTGTTCTTCGACGCTGATCATGGTCGTAAAAACCTCGGCTGCGGCATGTCGCTGTAGCCGTGTGCGAAGGCGAGCATAAGCAGGTTGAGTTTGACGTTGGATAAGCGTCAGATGGTCGGTGTCTAAAACGATAATCATCGTTTTTGTCGCGACAGGGCCTTGCGGTAACGGTTGCCGGATTCAACAATCTCATCAAACACCGGATCGTCTTTGAAAGTGCCGGCCAGGCGCTCCCACCACGGCTGCGGCTTTTTTTTCGATCTCCTCACGGCAGACTTTAGCTGACGTACTTCGCGTTCGAGCGCATCGATTCGGTCTTCGAGATTCGCCGCCATCGTTCATTCCTCTTATTTTTCATCGTAGGTAACCCGTTTGTAGTAGTCAAGCTGATTCGCCGCCCGCCACGAAGCCACTGCCTAAACGGCCACCGCGCCATTCGTGCGCGGTCGGTTTCATTGTTTTAGCGAGATCGGCGCGGTCGCCGTCTCATGGCCGACCTGGCCGACTTGCAGCTCGACGCCGGTCAGGTTATCTGGAATGGCAAAGACCACCGTGGCTTCGGCGTCACTTTGCCGCTCGACGAGCAGGTTCGGCGCTTTGACCGGCGCAAACGGCACGCCGTCGATCAAGACGCGAAACGCATCCTCGCCCAGCGCCACGCTATATTCGCCGTTGTTGGTGTAGCGAATCTTGAATTCAAGGGCCAGCTGGTCACTCGCATAACGATCAAGCTGCGCGGATAAGATTTTGTAAGTCGCATCACCGGCGCGCATCTCATCGCCGCCGGCCAGCGTCAGCGGGAAGCGGGCGTTTTGATAGACGCTCGGCGCGGGCTTGCTGTCGGCGTCGTTGCCGCGCGCCTTCAAGTCGAGCGGAATGACACTGGTTTCGCGACCCGCCTGCCCGACCTGCAACTCTGCATGGCTGAGGCTTTCGGGGATGACGAACTCGACCTGGGCGTCCATTGCGGCATAAGGCGAAACAACCAGGTTGGGCGCTTTCGTCGGCGCCATCGCCGCGCCATCCGCCAGCAGGCGGAAGCTGTCGTCCCAGTAGTTGATCGAGCCTTCGGCCTCGTGCAGCAGCCGCACCTTCAGACGCAGCACCAGCTTGTCGGTTGAATAACGCTCTAGCCGGGCGCTGAGAATTTTATAAAGGTCATCTTTAACCCGCGCCTCGCCGCCGGCGGCGAGCGTCACGGGATAGCCTGTCGTAGCTGGCTTGCTGACACCGGCCCGCGTCCTTCGAGATTCACGGCGCGCTACCCATCGCCATGCGAATAGTGCGGCTAGAATGAGCAGCAGCAGCAGACCGCCAACCAGCCACCATGCGGCGCGGTTGGGCGCTGGCCGTGCAGGCAGCGGTTGAGCCGTAGACCAGGCCGCCGGCCTGTCAGGCTGCGGCTCGAAACGTCCGGCAGAAGTCTGACGAGTTGCAAAATCCGGCGCCGTGGCGGGCGGGGCGACCGCGTTCGTCGTCGGCGCGTTGAGCGGATCGGTGATGGGCGCGGCGGCGTGCGCGCTCTGCGACTCGGCACAGGCCCGCAATGCGGCGCGCATGGCCGCGGCGCTCGCAAAGCGCCGGCGCGCTTCAATCGCCATCGCTTGCATCAAGAGGTCGCCGACCGCCGCCGGCACTTCGCGGTTGATCGTATGCGCCGCGGGCAGCGGGTCCGGCAAGCCATTCAGCACGTCCGTCGCCCGCGCTACGGCGCTCGGCGGTATCGTGCCGGTCATCAAGTGATAGAGCGTCGCGCCGAGCGAATAAAGATCGCTGCGCGCATCGGTGCCGGTGCCGTTCACCTGTTCGAGCGGCGCATATTGCGGCGTGTAACCGTAAACACTCTTCATGCTCGCCATCTGCGAGAGAGCGCCTTTCGCAAGCCCGAAGTCGAGCAGGATGATCTCGCCGCGCGGCGTGAGCTTTAAATTTTGCGGCTTGATGTCGCGGTGGATGATCGGCTGCGGCTGGTTGTGCAGGTAATCGAGCGCGTCGAGCAGAAGGTTGGCCCAGCGCGCCACGGTGTCGAACGAGAAAGGCTTGCCGGTGCGCGTCAGCAAAGCGCCGAGGTCATCGCCGTCAATATATTCCATCACCAGGAACTGGCCTTCGGGGTCGCTGAAATAATCGCTCACTTTCGGCAGCGCCGGGTGGCGCAGGTTGGCCAGCAGTTGCGCTTCATGCTCGAACGCGTCGGTATATTGCGTTTGATTGAAGAGCGTCTGCTTGAGCGCGACACGCGAGCGCAAGCGCTGGTCGAAGGCTTCGTAGACCGCTCCCATGCCGCCTTCGCCGATGGGGCGCACGACGCGGTAGCGATTGCCGATCAATGAATCGGGCGCAAGCATGAGGGTGAAGGTAGCCGTTCGAGTCATGCTTTGCAAGCAGGCAGGCACACCTGTTCGCCGGCCGCGCGGCCAGGACATTGCCGCGGCCTGCGGCCAACCCGCCGCCCGCCACGAAGCCACCGCCTGAATGACGCCGGGCAGATTCCATCCTACGGGCCGGGCAACTGCCGGAAGAGATGGCCGCCGGCTTGAGGGGATAATGATTGAACTGCCAACGGCGGATTTGTTACCATCAGCAGCGATGCATCCTGTCTATCCTGCCAAGTCGTTGCGCGATGCTTATAACGCGGTTGATCCGACCCAGCCGCTTGCCGCCGACGATGCCCGTTACGTGGACTGCATTGACGTTCGTGGCAACGAAGATGTGGTGGGGAAGATGTTCAGAAGCATCTCCTATTCTGAAACGTACTCACACCAACTCTTCACCGGCCATCGCGGCTGCGGCAAATCAACTGAGCTGCTGCGGCTGAAGGCCCGGCTGGAGGGTGCGGATTTTCACGTCATCTACTTTGCGGTTGACGATGACCTTGACCCGAACGACCTGATCTACACGGACCTGCTGTTATCCATCGCCCGGCGCGCGGAAGCTAATTTTCGCGACGCCCGGATTGATCTCTCCGGGGCGCTTAAGACCGTAGAGGCATGGTTTGCCGAAGTCGTCTTTAAGCAAAACGAATGGCAGCAAATTTAGCAACAGCTAGAAGCCGAAGCTTCCATCGGCATTGGGCTGCCGAAAGCCATACCGTTCGTTGCGCGGTTGTTCGCCAAGTTTACCGGCCAGATCAAAACAGGCGACGAAGTGAAAACCGAAATCCGGCAAAAGCTTGACCGGCAGATTTCGCAACTGATCGAGCAGATTAATACGCTACTGCTGAAAGCGCGGGCGGAAGTCCAGAAGCGCGGCAAGAAGGGGATTGTTATCATCGTTGATAATCTTGACCGCGTGACATTGAAAGAGGTCAGTCCCGGAATCACCTCGCACGATGCCCTCTTTATCGAGCACGGTAAACAGCTATGCGAGTTGCGTTGTCATGTGGTCTATACCGTGCCCATTTCAATGATCTATTCGTCCCGGGCCACCATGTTGCGCAACAGCTTTCCTGACCAACAGCGCATATTGCCGATGATTAAAGTGCACGAGCGGCGGGCGCGTGGCGGTGACGATTCGCGACAGGGTCTTGAGCGATTGCGCGGCATCCTTAGCCATCGAATAGACCTTGACCAGCTGGCCGAGTCGGAAGCCATCACTTACCTCTGCCGCGCCTGTGGCGGCCACCCGCGCGATTTGATGACATTGGTTCGCCAGGGCATCGAAGACGCGGAGGAAACCGATGCGCAGCCAATCAATATGAATCGTGTGCGAAAGGCGGAGGCAAGCCTCGTGTCGGCGTTTGGTCGGATGGTTCCCGAAAGTCACTTTGAAAAACTGGCCCGCGTTCACCTGACTAATAAAGTCCAGAATGATGAAGATCATCAACTGATGTTATTCAATCAGAGCGTTCTGGAATATGCCGCTGACGATGACCCGGAAGCGGCGGATGCCGAACCCTGGCATGACGTCCATCCGGCGGTGCAGAAGCTGAGCCGCTTTAAGAAGGCATTACAAAAGGCATTAGAAGATGACCGTGCCCAATCTCCCATCAGAAGTTGATACGGCAGCCGAGCCTATGGCCATAGTCGTGCGCCGGCTGGTGCGCGCGATTGATTATGCCGAAGGCTTCTGGCTCGGCTTCGTGCGCTGCAACCTGATTGGACAACGCCGCAAAGCCGCCGCGGCATGCCGTGATCTGCTCGCCCCGCTCGGCATTCGTTTGGTTGAGATTGATTTGACCGAGCCGATTAGTGAACTCCTCCCCATCCTGAAGGCGCACATCGCCAAAGCACAAGGCGCGACGAATGCGGCGAGTGAGGGGCCACCGACCTCCCTGGCAGCCGCGGAAGCAGCCCGACCGGCGAAACTCGCCTTGTTTGTTTATGGCCTGGAGCATTCCATTCCCTCATCAGAAGCTTACCCGCCGATCCTGTCGCACCTGAACTTGAACCGTGAACTGTTTCGGCAGGAGATTCTTTATCCTCTGGTTATCTGGCTGCCAGAGTATGCCCTGGCGGCGCTTGCCCGCCGCGCGCCGGATTTCTGGGCTTGGCGCAGCGGCCTTTATGAATTCGCGCCTGATGCCGAGCTTGCCGCGCACACGCTCGCGCCGGTTCGCAATGAAGCTTTTTACGTATCAGCTAGCCTTTCCGAGCAAGCCAAACGCGAGCGGTTGGCCATGTTGAAAGGGCTGCTTGCAGATTACCGCGAATTGGGTGATGGCCCGCACGAACGCCGCACGCAGACTGAAATCTTGAACCAACTGGGGTGGGTGCATAGGGCGCTTGGTGAGTTAAGCGAAGCAAGGCAGGCGTATCAAGACTCCCTGGCCATTGCGCGTGACGATAATGATCTCGGCATGATCGCTGTCCTGGTTCACAATCTCGCGATGCTTGCACTGGATCAAGGTAATTATGAAGAGGCGCGGCGGCTGTACGATCAGAGCCTGGAAATCAAGAAGCGGCTCGGCAACCAGAGCGGCATTGCCATAACGCTACACGAATTGGGAAGGCTGGCACAGCGTCAAGGCGACTACGAAGAGGCGCGGCGGCTGTATGGCGAGAGTTTAGAAATAGCGAAGCGGCTCGGCGACCAGAGCGGCATTGCCATAACGCAGCATCAGTTGGCAATGCTGGCGGAGGATCAAGGCGAGTACGAAGAAGCGCGACGGTTGTACAGCGAGAGTCTGGAAATAGAGAAGCGACTCGGCAATCAGAATGGCATTGCCATATCGCTGCATCAGTTGGGAAGCCTGGCGCAGGATGAAGGCGACTACGAAGAGGCGCGGCGGCTGTATGATGAGAGCCTTACTATGAAGCGCAAGCTAGGCAATATTGAAGGTGAGGCAATTAGCTTTCATGCACTGGCATTATTAGATGAAGATGAGGGTAAATACGCAGAAGCCCTCGAATACGCAAAGCAAGCGCAAGCCATATTCGAGCGGCTCAAAAGTCCATACACCGAATCTATCAACGAAATGCTACGGCGGCTTCAACAAAAGCTCTCGGCAGGCTCATAAATATTTTTCTTTGGTGGCAGCCGTTCGACTAGAACAAGCCTCGCCGTCTTTCCATCCCGTTTCATCAAGTCCAAATCATCTTTAATCGAAGACACTCACGGCTTGACCCCGTACCCTCTGCCTGATAAAACGCGCCGGTGATGCACCGCCCCGCCATCGAAGACTTGAGCCGCATTCGCTACGAGCTTGAACGATTCCTGCTCGATGGCGCATTCGAGTTGCGCGAAGACGATAAACGCCTTGCGAGTATTGAACCTGCCTGCGCCGCCGCCGAGATTGCTTACGGTAAGCTCGTTCTGTCGTGCTGGGGCGAAGGCTGGTCGCGCTCATGGCGTGTCGTGCGCGCGACCGTTTCGCCGCGCGCCCTGCGCCTGGAATGCGCAAAGCAGATGGGCCGTGTCCTCTGTACGCTTGAGCTGCGGCGCGGCCCTGTCGAAGCGGGCGCGGAACCGTCGCGCCGCGAGTTTCCGATGAAGCTCGCCGCGATGATTGAAGCGAATTTCGCCGCGCTCAAGGTAGAGCGCACTGTCTTGCGGCGCGACGACCGGCGTCACTTCACAGGCGTTCACACACGGCTCTTGCTGAAAGAGCAGGGCAGGCCGGTTGCCGCCGTCGGCGTCTGTTCACAAGAATCGCAGCGCGACGTAGACGCGACGCTCGGCGCCGGGCTGGTCTGGCTCGACGCCTTGCGGCAGCGCGGCGCGGCGGTCAATCGCCTATTGCTCTTTGTGCCGAGCGGGCGCAGCGATACCGTGGCGGCGCGGCTCACGGCGCTTCAGGTCAAAGGCGCGAGCGTGACGCTCTGCGAAGTGGACGAGATGCAATCCGTCATACAAACCATTGCGCCGTTCGATCAGGGCGACCTCGGCGACCGTTTGAGCCGCGCCGCTCGTCGCGCCGAGTGGCCGCACGAGCGCCAGTTGCCGCTCGACGTGAAGATGCTGGTTGATGCCATTCAGCGGCGCGCGCCTGAACGGATTCGCGTCGAGCGGCGCGGCGCGTGGGTCTCGCTGACGATTCGCGGGCTGGAATTCGCCCGCGTTTCGCTGCGGCGCAAGCTGGTCGAATTTGGCGTCGGGGCGGTGAAAGAAAAGCTCTCGCCGGCCAATCAATCACGGCTCGATCAGTTGATTGCCGAAATCGTTGCTGTGCGCCGCGCGGATTCCGCCGACCCGCAGGCGCTCTTGTTCCGCGAGCAGGCCGAACGCTGGCTCGAATCCATATTGCAACGCGACATCACCGCAATCGATGCGTCGCTCGACCGCCGCTATGCTTACGCGCAAGTGCCGGCTTATCGTGGCGAGCAGCGTTCATTCATCGATATATTAGCGGCGACGCGTGAGGGGCGGCTGGTGGTGATTGAATTGAAAGTTGCGGAAGACGCCGAGTTCCCGTTTCAGGGCCTGGATTACTGGCTGCGTATCGATTGGCACAGGCGTCGCGGCGACTTCGCGCGGCGCGGGTACTTCAAGCAGTTAATGCTTGCTGACCGCTCGCCGTTGCTCTATCTGGTCGCGCCGGTCTTTCGCTTTCATGCGACGACAAAGCTCATGGCCAGTAGCATCGCGCGAGCAGTGCCGGTAACACGTATCGGCATCAATGATGATTGGCGCAGCAGCGTGCGTGTGCTGCTATCTGAACGAATGAATGAAGAGGAGTAATGAGTGATGAGTAGAAAGTGATGAGCGAAGAGAACCGCGGCGTTTCGTCCGCCTTCTTCTCACTCATCACTCATTACTCATCACTCTCTTGTCACTCTCTTGCTAAACGACTGTGCGGCGGCCGCTCACCAGATTGATGATCAGCATAATGACCGCCAGCACCAGCAGCAGGTGAATGAACCCGCCCATTGCGTAGCCGCTCACCAGACCGAGCAGCCAGAGAACCAACAGAATTACGAAAATTGTCCAGAGCATACTCTCCTCCTTAATGATCGATGTACCGGTTAGGCAGCGGCTTCTTCAGGCCATTCGACCGCACCGGCTGGCTCCTCCCGACGATTCAGGTGAATAACGACCCCGTGGCTCGCCTGCTCGTTTACGGTTACGGCGCTGGTCTTAAGACTGTAGTGAATCATCAACATCGTTGCTTTAATCACTACCCCGCCAATCGCCACGGCAATCGCCGTCATCAAAAGCCCAATCCCCATTGCCATCATGATCGTCATTTCCAACCTCCGGCTTTTCATTGTGCAACCGCCATGCCAAGCGCTTGCGCCGACAAGTGCGACCGCTTTGCGCCACGATCACGGCCACTTTCCATCGGACAAGGCGGCAAACACCTTGGCGTTGAATTCATTTGATACGAAGGCATCAGAGAGTCCGCGTATTGCTTGAGGACAAAGCGCTGATCTGCGGCTCAGAATGAGGTGGGAACTTACTGACTGATTGCTCCAAGCGGTGAAGGCGTCGTGGCCGGCGCTTCGTCGGCGATCTCGTATAGCTCGGCCGCGCCGCGCCAGCCAGCCGGGGCGCGGAACTGAAAGACGGGTTCCGCCTGGTCCAACAGTCCTTCCCAGCGCGCGACGTTCGAACGGATACGGCAATGGCTGATGTCAGCGCCTGGCAGCCACTCACGCATTTGCTGCGCGGCGTTGGCGTACAAACGCAGGCGCGCCGGGTCGAAGCCCATCAACCGCGTCGCTACCCAGTCCACGGCCAGCGGGTTGAACCCCGCCAGCACCACGCCCGACGGATAAGGCTCAGGGTGCAGGGGGCCTTCGCCCTGCCCGCCGATCAGTCCGTCAACAACGGAAAAGTACGCCCGCGTCGGATGAGCTTGCAGGCCGCCGCTCGCGTCGGCAAAGCGCAGGATGCGATTCAGGTCGAGCACCATCCGCCACGCCGTGTCGTTGCCGCGCCAGTTGCCGTACGTGAAAGCCTGCGCCTTCGGCTTGCCGCTGAGGCGATGATAAAGCTTGCGAAAGGCGCGCCAGGCGAGAAACATCTGCTTGCCGAAACGACGGTCTGCGCCCAGCAACCCGTCCATCAAGCGACGCTCGGCGCGGTCGTCCCAGGCCGGCGAATTGAATTCGTCGCCGCCATCCGCTGGCGCGCCGATGCGGTAATGCGCCAGGTGGTTCTTGTCCGTGTTGATGCCGACCATGTTCTTGAGGTTCAGCGTCGTGCCGACTTTGCGATGCACTTTGAGCTTCGGGACGGAGATGACCACATCGCTGGCGAGCACTGCCGAGGCGATGACGTATTCGTGGCGGCGATCTTGATGCGCGTTGATCGTCTGCTGCCGGGCATAGTCGGCCCCGTACAGGCGGCTCGTGTCAATCGCCTCCATGTAGCTTTCATCACCGAGTTGCACATGGACGGGACGGCTGGCCGGGTCGTTTACGGGGATGCGTTCCCAGATGATGCCGTGTTTATAGACGGTGCGCTCCTGCCGAAAGTCGATCAGTTGAAAGCGGATGCCGCGCCGCTGGCAGACTGGTTGCAGGTATTCGGCGAGCGCGTCCATGCCGGTTTGCGCGCAGAGCGCCGCGAAGTCGGCGTTCATCTGCGGCGCGTCGCCGATGATGATCTCGCCGCCGTCGCCAAGAGCGATCATCACGTAATCGACGATGGCGCGTAGAATCGCCGGGTGCGTCACCACCGCTTCGAGCGGCCCGCCGCCGGCGTTGAAGTGAAGAACGAAATTCGGCTTGATGAGCACACGCTGGCCCGGCTTGATTAACTGGCCGAGCGGGTTCCACGACGGCTGGCCATAACTCTCAGCGTCGAGGCCGAGTCGCCACAGCGCTTCGCGCACCATGCCGTAAGCGCTGTTGGATGGATCAAGCCGCGCCGCGTGCGGCGGCCTTTCGGGGTAATCGGCAGGCGGGTCGAAGGGCGGATCAGCCGGGTAGCGGGCCGCGCCGGAGATAATCGTTACGTCGAGTTGATTAAAGAGATGATCCAAAGCGGGCCTCGTTGAGCGCCGGGCGCGGCACCGGCAATTCTTGAATGAGGAAGCGGAACTTGCCGCTCGCGGCCAGCGGGATGGCGTCTGTGAATTTCAGCTCGACCTCCATCGTGTCGCCCATCTTTTCGGCGAGCGCCGCGAGAATGCGGCGGCTGTCACGCTCGCCGTAGCCGTCGCGGCGGCGGATGCGCAATTCGACCTTGCCGCGCTCGCGCTGATAAAACTGCGCCTGCTGTACGCGATCAAACTCATCCGTGTGGATATTGAGCGCCGTCAGCGAAATCAGGTTGTCGAGCCTGCCGATCAACATATCCTGGGCGCGCCCGCGCGTCGCTTCGAGCAGCCCGTAAGGCCGACCACATTCGCACGACGGCGGGCCGACGATCACCCAATCGTCGGTGCGGTAGCGGATCAACGGCATGGCGTAGTTGTCAATCGTCGTGCCGACGAGCTCGCCCATC
This sequence comes from Blastocatellia bacterium, assembly GCA_035275065.1. NCBI lineage: Bacteria > Pseudomonadati > Acidobacteriota > Blastocatellia > Blastocatellia bacterium. The sequence continues at coordinate 29,025 of DATENM010000153.1, read as the reverse complement.
TCGCCCTGGCGCTCGGCTGCCGTGCCGTCTTCCTTGAGCACCTCGGCGACGCCGTATTCGGGGAAGATATGATAATGATGACTGACTTCGCATTCGCCGGCGAGGATCAAATCTTCCGTGTGGCCGTACCACGAAAACAGCCGCGCGCCGTAAAACGATTCGATAAACTCGCGCTGGCCGGGGTAGAGATTCTCTGACGATGCGAGGATGACGCTGAAGCGCGGCGGCGGCTCGCCGAGATGCTCTAGCTGGCGCGCGAAATCGATCACCGCCGACGGGTACGAATGCAGATAAGACAAGCGCTCGGCGCGCATGACACGGGCGTACTCGGCGACGTTGTCGGGCGTCATGTGAAAGTTCGAGAAGACGAAGGCGCGCTCGCTCGCCTCGTAGCGCCAGTGGCGGCGATTGCGCACAGACCAGCCGCGCAGCATGGCGCGCCGCTCGCCCTCGCGAAAGCCGACGCGCTGCCACTGCTTCTGCATGAAAGCGCGCTCGCGGCCGCCGGCGTCGCGCAGGTTGTAAACGCCGAGCGGCGTTCCGGTCGAGCCGCCGGTCGTGAAGTAAAGCCGGCGCCGCGGGCTGATATTGTCGGCGAGAAGGTCATTCAAGTTGGCGCGCACCGTCTCTTTATCGAGCAAAGGCAGCACGCGCAAGTCTGCGATCTCGCGGAGGCGTTCAGGGTCGAAGCCGACGGCGCTGAACAATCTTTTGTAGTAAGGAACGTGCCGCGCCGCGTGCTTGAGCAGCGCCCGCAACCGTGTCAGTTGATAACCGTTGAGCTGGTCGCGGCTCCAACGCTCTGACTGGTCGAGCAACTTCAGCGTCGGGGCGAACCGCGGCCCGTAACAGAGGGTTGCCGGGAGCCTGTAGTAGACTGGCCTGAGAATCTTTTTCGCCGCTTCTTTGAGCTTCATGCCATTGCCGTGTCGTCATTCAACCGTAGGTCACACGCCGGTTGCTGTCAAGCAAGCAACAATCGCTCGATCTCGCGGCTGACCTCTTCGGCGCGCGCGTCCCAGGTCGCTGCTTTGACTGACTGTTGCCGCGCCGCACGCTGCGCTTCGTCGTCACACAGGAGCGCGTCTTCGACCCTGGCAATGAAATCGGCATCGCCGCGAGCGATGCGCAACACGTCACCCATGCGCTCGTATTCGTAGAGCGGGGTCATGACGACAGGCTTGCCGGTAGCCAGGTACTCGCGCACCTTGATGGCGCTGCCATAGCTGACGAACTCGTTGTCGGTCACCCACGGCAACACACAGACATCGAAGCCGGCGGCGTAACGCGGCATCTCCGCATAAGGCTTCGAGCCGAGATAATGAACGTTCGGCAGCGATTCGATGTCGAGCCGCGCCGCTTTCAAGCCCATCAAGACCCAGTGCCAGTCAGGGCGGCGCTCGCTCACATAGCGGATCAACCGCTGGTCGAGCAGCCAGGTCTCAATCGCCCCGAAATAGCCGAGCCGCGGATGCGGAATATTCATTACATCCGCGGGCTCTTCCCATGACTGCCGCGTCGCCGATGCGAAGTGGTCAAAGTCTACGGCCTGTTCCAGCAGCCGGGCTTTGGCTTTGATCTCCGGGCGGGCGGCGGTTTCTTCTTCGATCAGCTTGCGGCCCGAATAGTAGATCAGGTCGGCGCGTTCGAGCAGCTCATCATGCATGGCGGCGATGACATGGCCGCCGGTAGCATGATCCATCTGGTTAGCGGCGTACTTGTCGGAGACTTGATAGATCAACGCGCGCTCGCCGAGATGGCCGACGATGTCGCGAGCCGTAGGTATAGCGACCCACAATACAGGATGGCGAAAGCCGAAAGCCGCCATCAGCGACTTAATCTCGGCGCGCAACAAAGCGCGATTGACGGCGCGACCCGTGGGGCTCGAATAAAACGGCAGCACCGGCGGGCTGACGACGATGATGCCTTCTTCGGTACGCCGCACGGCGCGGGCATAGCTCTTCAGCTTGCGGCGTATTTTCCCGAAGAAATCAGGGCTTTTCGCCGACGGCAGGCCCATCGAAATCGAATTGACGAACATCACGCGGTTGCCGGCCCGCGCCAGCCGCCGCATGATGTGATTCTTCGAATGCGGGTGATGATACCACCAGTCTTCGCCCGCAAAGCAGATGATCGATTGATTGCGAATCACAGTTTTTCGATCTCAGTATCGAAGACGCGCGCCGCGTTATGCCGCCAGGTGTAGTGTTCAATTACCGTCTGGCGCGCCGCCGCGCCGAGCCGCCGACGCAAGGCTTCATCCTTTGCCAGCCGCTCGATGGCTTGCGCCAACGTCGCCGCATCACCCGGCTCGACCAGCAGGCCATTGACGCCGTCAACGATCACGTCGGCGATCTGCCCCAGCCGGCTCGCGACGACGGGACGCGCCATCGCCATGTACTCGAACAGCTTTGTCGGCGAGCCAAAGAACTCGCTGCCGTCCGCCGCGGCGACGTGCGGCGAAACGAGAATGTCGCAAGCGTCCAGATAAGCCGCGACCCGCTGGTGAGCAACGCGGCCCGTGAAGGTCGCGCGGCCTGGCTTGCCGGCAGTTTCGATGATGCTTTCGGTCGCGGTGCGCTCGTCGCCGTCGCCGATGAATAAGAAGTGGCAGCGCGAATCGTTGATGCGTGTGGCGGCGCGGGCCAGCACCGGCGCGCCGTGCCAGGGGCCAAAAGTGCCTGTGAAGCCGACGACGACCTTGCCTTGAATGCCAAGCTCGTCACGCACCACGCCGCCGCCGCCAGGATGAAAGCTTTCAACATCCACGCCATTCGGGTTGACGACGATGCGCGCCGCATCAACTCCCGCGGCGAACAGGCCGCGGCGCTGCACATCGCTGACCACAAAGATAAAATCGGCGGCTCGCAGGTTCAATCGCTCGAAGCGCGTCAACAAGCCGACCATGCCGACAGGGTCCCAGTGGCGCGCGACCCAGACTTCCGAGCCGTTGAACTCCAGCATGAGCGGCAGGCCGGTCGCAAGCGACAGCGCCACGCCTGTCCAGTTGAAGCGGCTGTAGCGTTGGTAGATGAAATCCACGTCGCCTTGCCTGTCACCGGTCACGCGCAGCGCCCGGAGTGTGAATCTGAGATTGTTCCATAGCTCGAACAGCGCCCGCGTCGCGCTAATCAGGGTGGACGGCTCGATGACCTCAACATCCGCTTCGCCCGCAAAGCCGATATCGCCGCTGGCGATGAACCGCAAGCGATGGCCGAGCATAAGCGCGCCGCGCCCGAAGCCTGCGATGTGGCTTGCCATGCCGCCCGCCGCCGCCATGCCGCGTACCGCCGGCACCAGGGTCGCCCGAACGTAGAGCATGGTTTTTGCGGCGTGCTTTGCATCGCGCCTGCGCGGACGCGAAGCGCGCACGACGGGGCGAAAAACCAGCGCGACGCCGAGCAGCAAAGTCAGCAACCATGACAGGGGCACGAGGATGACATAGCCCGCGAGCAGCTCAAGAACTAGCCGCGCGCTTTCAACGGTCAACACGCCGACGCGTGTGCGGCGAATCTCGCGGCCATTCGTATCGGCAAAGACGATGCGCCGCGCGCCGCACAACGCCGCAAACCACATCATCGAGTGGCGGGCGCTCTGCACGCGCAAGTCCGAGGCGAAGAAAGCAAAGGTGTGGGGATGGAAAGCGCGAATGCGAGCCAGCGCCTCGCGGCGGCTCTGCCATTTCAGCTCGGCCTTGTCGAGCAAGTGAAACGCCGCGCCATGCCGGTGCCGAGCGGCCCAATCGAGCGCCGCGCCTTTATCGCCGGAAAGGTCGAGCAAGAGATTCTCGCGCGTGCCGGCGCTCGGTTTCGCTGATGGCGCGGGAGACGTCTCGTCGCTCACTTGGTAGCCGTGATGAGGAGGTTCCAGCCGAAGTGACGGGCCAGCCATTGAAAGACGCTTTCGGGGAGCGCGCGGCCCAGGCGGCCGAGCTCGTGGCGAGTGAGTTGATTGACCCTGACCCGGCAATCGCTGAAGCCCTGAAACAGGCGGCGCGCCTCGCCTCGCGTGTAGGCTTTGACGAGCGGGCGACCCGCGGTTTCGCTGTGCTCGACGTAGCGGCTCATGATCTCGGCAGGTCGCGCTTGCAATAACTCGCCGCCGCAGACGCCGCGCTTGAGCATCAACCCGCCCCAGTAATAAAGCGAGGTGCGGTGATAGAGCATCACCACGGCCCGCCCGCCGCGCCTTAGCACGCGATGGACTTCATTGATCGCGCCCTCGGTGTCCGGCGTGTGATGCAGGACGCCGAACGAATAGACCACGTCAAAGCTCTCATCGGGGAATGCCAGGCTCTCGGCGTCGCCGATGGCAAACGTCGCCGCGCAGTCGTAGACCGCAAAGCGCCGGCGAGCAATCTCGATGCTGCGCGGTGTCAGATCAACGCCGGTGACTTGTGCGCCGCCGCGCGCGAATTGCAACAGGTCGGTGCCGGTGCCGCAGCCGACTTCGAGCAGTCGTTTGCCGCGATACGCGTCGAAGCCGAGCGCCGCCTTCATCCACGGCGCGTAGTCCTGATAACGGTAGGCTTCAATGGCGTCGAAATACTCGCGGGTGCCGAACGGATAATCGCTCGCCACATGCGCGCCGCAAGGGTTTGCGCCCCACTGCTCGCGGGTTCGCTGCTTCCACTCCGAGAGCGCGGCGGGTTGCGCGCCGGGTGCCGAGTGAGATTGATTTTCGAGCTGTTCCATACTCAGGACTTTTGAGCGAGTGTGCGCTTGAACTTTTGATAGTAGTAAAGGTGCAGCATGTAGTCCAGCGCCATGGCGGCGGCGGCAGTCCAGGCCGCGCCGCTGATTCCATAGCGTGGCACCGCGATGCTTAAACCGAGCAGGCTGCTGATGGCAACCGCGGCGGCGATGTTGCGCACTTCAGCGCCGCGCCCGTGCGATGACAGAAAGATGTTGTACGGCTGGAAAAGTCCGACGAACAGATTCGCCAGAGCGAATGGCACCAGCAGCCCGACGCCCGCGCTGTATTTGGGAAATAAAAAATTGACCACCATCGGCCCGATGATAATTAACCCAAGCGCGGCGCTCACGAGCATCGCCGCGTTCCAGCGCGTCAGGCGACCGGGGACGCGCGTCAGTTGCGCGAAAGCGCGAAAGCGCGTCAACGCCACCGAGCGACCGAGCATGTTGATCGGGTTGGCGAACTTTTGCACGATGGCATAAACACCCAGCGGCGCGGCGTCGGCCAGAAAATAGGCGATCACCAACTGGTCAGCGCGCGACGAAATCATGCCGGTGATGCGCGCGAAATAGAGGTTGACGCCGTACTCGCGTGCCTGCCTCAAGGTCATGCGCAGATAAGGCGACACGCCTTTGAACGATGGGCGCAGCCGCGCAATCGTCCATATGGTCGCCACGGCGATGCCCGCGAGATAGGCTCCCAGAGCCAGTCCCGCGGTCAGCTGGTGAGCCGCCACCAGCGCAACAAGCGCCAGCAGATAAGCGCCCGACATCACTAATTGAAAGACCGCAAGCAGGCGGATGCGATTCAGCCCCTGACATCCCAGCTCGATGAAATACTGGAACGGCTGAAAGAAGGCGAGCGCCGCCGTGCCGAGCAACAGCCAGTGAACGTCTTTCTTGAATATCGCGTCAATCGGCAGGCTGGCGGCAGCAATGAAGGCTGAGAAGGCGAGGCCGGCCACCGCCGCCAGAATGACCAGCGCGCCGAGCGCCCGCCGCTGGCTGTGGCCGTCGTGTTCGAGCGCCAGCACGCGCGCTCCCGCCGAAAAGAAACCAAACTCAAAGAAGACGCCGCCGACTATGATGATGGCCAGACAGAAGGCGAAGCGGCCCATCTCTGCCGGCTCCATCCAGCGCGCCAGGATCAGGCTGATGAGCAGCCCGGCGGCGAGCGCGCCGCTCTGCGCCGTGAACAGCATCCCGGCCTGGCGGACGGTCTCGCCGAACAGCGATGCGGGGACGCGGCGACGCGGCGACGCGGCTTGGCTCTCGTCACCTAAATCAGCGGCGGTGGTTTCGGGTGTCATGCCGGTTATTCCCATGTCCCTTCAATCAGGCTGCGGCTTGCTCAGGCATGAGGCGACAGCGCCGACAGCGACGGTGATTCTCGCCGCGTCGCCGCGTCGCCGCGTCCCCGCGCCGCTCCGCCATCTATCCATTGCTCGTACCAGAGGCTGAGGTTCAGCAGGCTCCACAGGAAGAATGAATAATTGACCCGCCCGCTGCGATGCTCGGCAAGCAAGCGGGCGATGAAGTCATAATCGAATAAGCCGCGCTCGCGGAGCGACGAATTGAGCAGCGTGTGTTCGACGAAGCTGCCCATGCGGTCGAGCATCCACTGGTTGATCGGTGCGCCGAAGCCTTGCTTGCGGCGCTGGAGGACACGGTCGGGGATGACGCCTTTGAGCGCCCGCTTGAGAATGTACTTGGTCTCGCCGTTGCGAAGCTTCAGATGGCGCGGCAAGCTCATGGCAAACTCGACCAGCTCGTGATCGAGAAACGGCACGCGGGCTTCGACCGAAGTCGCCATCGTCATTTTGTCTACGCGCATCAACAGCAGTTCCGGCAGCCGCAGCTTTAGATCGAGATAGATCATGCGCTCAAGCTGATCGGCCTGCGGATTCGCCGCGAGCAAGCGCTCAAGGTCGGCCCGCACCACTGGGTAAGAAGACGGCGCGTCGCCGTTGAACGATTCGTGCGCCGCCAGTTGTTGCATGGCGGCAGGCGTGAACAGTTGATGCTTATAAACTTCGTCAAAGATGAAAGCGCCGCTCCAGAACAGCGGCTCGCCCGCCGCCATGCGGCGCAGCAGATCGGGGACCATCTTGTGCCAGCGCGACGGCAGGCCCGCCGCCATGCGGCGCAACACGGTTTGTCCAAGACCTGATGCCGGCTGCCGCAGAAATCGCGGCAGCCGCGCCAGATGCCGCCACGCCCGGTCATAAAGCCGCAGATAGCGTTTGTAATCTTGATAACCACAGAACAGCTCGTCAGCGCCTTCGCCGACTTGCACGACCGTCGTGCCGCTACGGCGCGCCAGTTTGGCGACGTAGTAGAGCGGCACGCAGACCGGATCGGCGATGGGCTCGTCCTGGTGATAAATCAGGTCGGGCAGGAAATCGATCAGCTCCTGCTGCGTGATCATGACTTCGTGATGGTCCGTGGCGTACTCGCGGGCGACGGCGCGCGCTTCATCGATCTCGCTGTCCTCAGGCTGATCGCGGAAGCCGACCGTGTAGGTGCTGACCGGGCGGCTCATCAAGCGCGCCATCAGCGCGACGTTCGCCGTCGAATCAACGCCGCCCGACAGGAAGACGCCGAAGGGCACATCGCTCATCATGCGCTTTTCAACCGCGTCGTTGAGCAGGCCGAGCAAGCGGGCGCTCACGGCTTCTTCATCGGCAATCAGCGAGGCTTCAGCCCGCGGCACAATGGCGTCCCAGTAGCGCGTGACCTCCACCTCGCCGCGCGCGTCGCAGGTCAGCATACAGCCGGCGGGCAGCTTGCGAATGCCTGCGAACAGCGTCAGCGGCGCCGGCGTCGTCAGAAAGGTGAGGTAATGGTAAAGCGCCTCTTCATCAAGGTCGCGAGTCACCGCCGGGTGTTCGAGAATCGCCTTGATCTCCGAAGCAAAGATCAAGCGCCCGCCGGCCCGTGTGTAATAGAGCGGCTTGACGCCGACGCGGTCACGCGCCAGCAGCAAGCGTTGCGCGTTCGCGTCCCAGATGGCGATGGCGAAATCGCCTTCAAGGGCATGGACGAAGTCGAGGCCGCGCGCTTCGTACAGGTGCAGAATCGTTTCAGTGTCTGTGCGCGAGCGAAACGTGTGACCTTGCGCGACGAGCCGCGGGCGCAACCGCTCGTGATTGTAGACTTCGCCGTTATAGGCGATCCAGACGCGCCCGTCCTCGTTCGCCATGGGGATGTGGCCGGCGGGCGACAGGTCAATGATAGACAGGCGGCGATTGCCGAGGCCGACTCTGCGGTCGTCGCTGAGATAGATGCCGGCGTCGTCCGGGCCGCGATGCACCATCGTGTCACGCATGCGCTCGACGAGCGCCGCCGTGACATCAGGCCGCGCCGCTCCATATTCATATATTCCGCAGAGTCCACACATCGTTAAGTCAGAAGCTGGAAGTCAGAAGTCAGAAGTCAGAATAAGAGAGGCGCGACAATTGTACTGACTGCCGCCGATCCCCTCTTTCATTCTGACTTCTGACTCCTGACTTCTGACTCCTCGATTTCAGCAACCTTTCCTTCCTCGCCGAGCAGGTAAGGCACGAGCAGGAAGACGTTCTCGAAAGGAACGTTGGCGTACAAACGATAAATCATACCAGACGCGCGCAGGCGCGTCGCGTAGGCCGGCGACACCCAGCGATCCGTGCGCTTGATCTCGAATACCTGGCGGCTCAAAGGGATGATGGCCAGCGCCGCGCGCGGGCCGCGCACCGTAACGCGCTGGTCGTCGCTGACCGTTGCTTCGAGGCCGGCGTCGAAGTTGAAAAAGAATTCGAACTGGTGCGCGCCCTCGCCGCTGAAGCGGTCTTTGACCGTCCAGTAGCCTTCGCCTTTGTTGAATGTGATTACCCGCCGGTGAATGATCGGCTCGGCCAGCCGCGCATAGGCGTGATGCTCGGCGTCGAGCAGGTCGCGCGCCGCATCGCTCTGCCATTGATTGACGCGCGGGCGCACGTTCTCGATAAAAGCAAACAGCGCCTCTTCATTGAAACGACTGATCTCTTCGTTGTCTACGCGCACCGTGTTGTGATAAGCGGTCGAGCGAAAATGGTTGCGCCAGCGCGCGCTCGCCGTGTAGACGAAACTGCCGGGGTCGCGCAGGAAAGTCGTGCCGTGGGCATACAGCTCAAATGACAACGCGTCCGAGTGGGCGTGCGAGCCGCGCCCGCGCGCGCCGTGGTCGCCGCAATCGATCACCGCATACAGATCATCGGCGCGCTGCACATAAATCTGTGCGTCGTTGAACGCTTCAGAGATCGGAGCGTCCTCGCTTACCGTCAGGCTGTCGAAGGCTTCCAGTCCCGGCTTGCCGAACCACCACAGCGCCTCTTCGTCAATGCGGTTCGACAGCTTGAAGGATTCTTTTTCGAGCAGCACGGCGGCCAGCCCGATCAAGTAAGTGTGATCCGCCGGCTGCCGCTCTGTGAAGCGCAGCATGCGGCCATCGTCTGCATCGCCGATCATCGGCGCGCTGCCGTCGGGCTTCAGGGTGGCGCGCACGAAATCAATCATCGCCTCGAAGCGCCCCCAGGCCCGGCCCGGCAACTCCATGCCGCCTGCCGTGCTGAGCGAAAAAAAGAGCGCGTAGATTTCCGTCACCAGCCGATGATAAGCGGTGCTGCCTTCATAGCTGACGCCGTCGGCATGCACCTGCCGGAAAAGCTCTCTCAGCAGGCGCGGCGCGCTGAAGCCGACCCAGGCGCTCGACTCCGTCAGATCGGGCATGGTCATGCCGATGCTGAACAGGCCGATCAGGTCCGCCAGATAATGATTGCTCGGCGTGCGGTGCGAGTATTCGAGGTTGGCGCGGATGAAGCGGCCATGCGCGAGCATCAGCTTGAGCATCAGGGCAATGGCGTCGTCGCTGATTTGCGGAGAGGCGAGAAACAGCTCGAAGGCGGCAATCAGGTTGACGGCGCGCAGCGCCACTTCCATGGCCACCGTCCAGTTGACGCCATAGCGCGGTGGGTTGGCTCCAACCCAAGAGGCCAGTTGCAGCAGGAATTCGCTGGCGTAACGCTCATCGCCGGTGAGCGCGTAGGCGCGACCGAGCGCGACGAACTGGTGCAGGCGATTCAGCTCCCAGACCTGGCGCACGTCCGCGCCGCTGCCCAGCCGCAAAGGCACCCGCGTGTAATGCGCCAGCGGCCAGCGCAGGCCGGCGCGCGGGTCGCGGTGCCAATCAATCTGCGCGCCGAACTCAACCGGCTGACTGAAAACCTGGATGCGGTGCCGACAAATCTCGTCGGCTTCGCGGCGCGCGGCTTCGCTCGCTTCAGGGTAAAACTGTTGAATCAGCTCGACGGTCTGCGGCAGGTCGCCGAAGGCCGGCAGCAGCCGCGGCGCGCGGCGCTCGCGAAGGCGCGCCGCGACTTCAGTGAGCGCCGCGCCGCCGAGCGCGCGCTCAAGCTCGCGGTCGGTGATGAAGGTCGCATCGCGCTTATCCCCGGCGCGGCGCAGGGCGCGATAAGCGGCGCGGCGGCAGCGCAGCCAGGATTCGCCGGCGACCTCCTGCATCGTCATGCCACGCAGCCGTGTGCGGATGTTGGTCAAGCGGTTCAAAGCGGGTATGTCGCTCTCGCGTTCTTCCAGTCTTGCGCCATGAGGTTTTCATGTTAACACAGAGGTTCCGCAGACACAGAGGCACAGAGAAACCTGCGCCTCTGTGCCTTCATGATTGAGTTGATGTGGCGGGCTATTTCAGGCGATTCAGCACGACGCCGAGCAGGTCTTCGGGGGTGAACGGCGCAATGGCGCGCGCCATCTCGGCGCTGGTCAGCGCGCCCGACTGCACGACCATCAAAGTCGTGTCGGTGAACTTTGCCAGCAACGTCGCGTCGCCCATCTCCAGCAGCGGCGACGAATCAAAGAGAATGAAGTCGTGATCGGCGTCAAACAGTTGCAGCATCTTCCAGAAGCCCGGCGCGGCCAGCAGCTCGACCGGGTTATCAACGCGCTGGCGGCAGGGCAACAGGTTGAAGCCGAACGGCTGCACGCGCAGCGTCGCGGCACCCGCCGGAAGCTGACTGCGGAAGGCTTCGACCATGCCGATGTCTGCCGCGAGCCCGAGCCGCGCGAGCGCCGCGGGCCGCATCAGGTCGCAGTCTACGACCAGCACGCGCTGGCGGGCGCGGGCGAGCGCGCAGGCCAGATTCAAAGTGACCGTCGTGCGCCCTTCGCCGTGATTGGCCGAAGCGACCAGAACGCGCTTGAAGCCGCGCTCGGCGGCACGCGAGATCAAGGTCAGCGCCAGCTTGTTGAACTGCTCGCTGCTGCCGCGGTCGTTGCCCAGGAGTACCGACAGGTGCGGATCGATGCGGCCTAAATCGACCGTCATTTCGCGCGCCGGCTGGGCAATCGAGCGCCGCGTCAGCGCCGAAGCGGATGCCTGGCGCGGGCCTTGATCGAAGACCGAGCCGTCGCCGAGCGAATAGCGCAGAAAGCTGAAACGTGAAGGCTGCCCGCCGCGCGCCAGCCTGCGGTCTCTGTCGCGCTCGCTGCCGCGATTGAAGCCGCGGTCAAAGTTGCCTTCGGCTTCAATGGCGAAGCCGGGCGCAATCTCTGCTTCAGTGTCGAGCTCGAAGCCCGCGTCGTCGCCCAGAGTGGCGCGCTCAATGCCGTGCGGGTTGCGGATCGCCCGCTCGTCTTCGACGTCAATCGCTTCGATGTCGTCGGTGTCGTCGTCCAGGCCGCGCACCGCGTCTTCGCTCTCTGCCCTCAACAATGCTTCGTAAACTTTTCCCATCGCCTCTACCTTTTGCTCCTTACTTGCTGCCGAGTATGTTGAAGATGTGCGTGAAATTCAATACAAAAGCGAGGGCAGGGACCATGGCCGCGCCGACCAGCAGGAAGCGCAGGCGGCGCACGAACTGTTGTCGCGCGGCGCGGCGGCGCTCGTCGGCGGTGTAGCTTTCGGCAAGCTGGGCGACGACCGGCACGCCGAGAAAGTATTTAATGTCGCGCTCGTCGTTGATGCGCGTCAGGCGCGGCAGCTCGACGATCACGGCGGCAATCAAAGCGGCTCCCAGAGCCATTGCCAGGGCGAATAGCATGAGCTTGCTGCGCATCGGCGCGGCGGGCTGCTGCGGCAGGTTCGGCTCGTCAACGATCTGGAAGAAGGGCGTGGCCGGGCCGGCGGGCGACGGTTGAAAAACGCTCAGGGCTTCCTGGCGCTTGAGCAATTGCGTATAGCGTTCCTTCAAGCCATCGGCGGTGAAATCGCCGGGGGCGCTATAGCTGCCGCCGACCGAGGGCGCAGACGATACGACCGGCGCGGCGACCGCCGGCACGCCGCCGACGCTTGCGGCGACCTGCTGCTTGCGATTGATCTCGCGCTCGACGACCTCCAGGTCGGTCTCCATGCGCGCCAGCTCGATCTGCATCTGGCGAAGCTGTTGCGCTTCGGGCGAAGCCTGGGTGGCGCGGGCGCCTTCGCCGTTGGCGCGCGCTTCCTGGATGCGCTGCTCGACTTCGGCGAGTTGTTCGCGAGCCGCGGCAAGCTTCGGATACTTGTCGGTGTATTGCTCCTGGTACTGCTTGATCTGCGCTTGCAGGTCGGCCTTGCGCTTGAGCAGTGTCCCCATCGAATTGGCGGTGCGGTCATCGGCAGGCACGGCGCTGCGGACAATCTCTTGCTGCTGCACGACGGCCTTCTTCTGATTGGCGATCTGCTGCTGCAAGGCGTACTGGCGGTCGCGCAGTTGTTCGAGGGAAGAAGCAATGGCGTTGCGCTCGGAGCGCGCGCGCTCGGCGTAGCCGGCGGCGCGGCTGGCCGCCGAAGCCGATGCCGCATGGGCGGCGCGGCTGTTGTGATTCTGCGCCAGTTGCGCTTCGATGTCGGCAATCTCAGCCCGCAGCCCGCGCGCCTCTTCGGTGGCCTGATGCTCAAGCGTGGCGTTCGCCTGGTTGAAGATGCCGAGCAGGTCGGTGACGACTTGCTGCGCGATTTTCGGGTTCGGGTCGCGGAAGGCGAGCGTGAACGATTCCGGGAAGCCTGTCGAGTCGCTGCGGTACTTGGTTTCGAGCTTGATGGTGTTGGCCAGATCGGCGGTGGCGCGATCCATGTTGCTGACCGGCGCGAAAAGCTGGTAGCGGTTAATCAAGCCTTCGAGATTGGCGCGGCTGGTGATCTGTTCGGTGACCGCGGCAATCTGCGCGCTGTTGGCCTGGCGATCATAAATCTGCCCGGAGACCACGATGCGGGTGCGCGATTCGTACAGGTGCGGCACGTTTATGACGACGATAAAAGCCGCCATCAGGACGATGATCGTGACGAAGGCGATCAGCATCGCCCGCCGCCGCAGGATGTCGAACAGGTCGGTTAAGGTGCGCGGTCTGAAGCTTCCCATCCTTGCCTCTCGCTAGCAACAAAGTCGGAGCGTTGACGGCAGGCGTGGCCCGCGCATGCGCTCACCTCTAGGGATATTGGCAATTTGACCGGATTTCCATAGATTCGGATTTGCGGCGGGAGGATTGCAAATGGCCCAGGCAGGGAAGCCGGCCACAAAATCGCGAAGGCGCGAAGGCGCACAAAGGGCCTGGTGACTCTTTGTGCGCCTTCGCGCCTTCGTGGCGGGGATTAGAGCGATTTGCAATCGGGTGTAGCGCAAGCTAACAGCTTGCGCTACATGGCAAACCCAATCGAAAACGGCTCTAATGCATGCCGATCAAGCAGAGCCGCGTCATGTCGCCTGGAACAAGCGAGAGGATCGATGCGCTGTTCGCGTCGGGATCCGAGGCGACCCTCGGGCCGGCAGTCGAGTCGGCATTCGTGTGGGCCGACGGCTGCCGCTGGCTGTTGTCGTCCTTGAGCGAGATGCCCATGATCTGTGGGTTATTCATAAACTCGGCGAGACGGGCCGGGCTGAACTTCGTCTGCACGACGACGGCATCCTGCTTCTGCACGGTGACGACCAGCAGCTTGATGTCTTCCTTCTCCGGCGTCGTGAAAACGTAAGTCCACTGGCGCTCGCGCGGCGCGCTGTAAGTCATAAGCGGCGTCCATTCGGGCGTGATCTTGTCACGCAAGTAGGCATGGAATTCTTTGCTCTCAGGCGACGGGCCGCCCGTGTAGTCGAGGTCGCGCAGCAGGGTCACCTTGAAGTTCTTAACCCCCGCCGGCTTGATCAGCTTCACGGCAAAGCGCGCCAGCATCATCATGCCGAAGAAGCCTTGTTGCTTGGCGCGGTAATTGGTTTTGATATGCTTGACGACCTGGCTGTAGCTCTTGTCGTCGGCCAGGGCGACGCCGGCCAGTAACGCCAGCGCCAGCCCTGCGGCAGCGATTCGATGGGGCAGTCGTTTCATCATGGCGTTTGCTCCGCTGCCGCTACTGCGGCTTCTTGGGTTCGTCCTGGGGCTTCTTCTGCTCGTCGCGCGGCTTGTCCTTGTGGTTGTCCTGCACGGTGACGCCGGGCATCTGCTCAAGCCCGAACTTCGGGATGCCGAAGTTGCCTTCGAGGTCGCGCAGCTTGGCCAGGTCAATGGCGCCGATGACGTTGACCACGGTGAGGGCGCGCGGCTCGGCGGCCAGCACCCCCAGGCCCTTGATGATGCTGCCTTCGTACATCATCACCACGTCATAGTTGCCTTCGCGTTTGCTGCGCACGTTGGCGATATGCTCCCAGCCGGGGCCGTTGAACTGCGAGCGAATATAGTCAACGTCGGCTGCCGTATAAGCGCCATCTTTGTCGAACTCGAAGCGCTTGACGTAAACGCCTTTCAAGCCGGTCAGGATGTCGATGATCTTCGCCTCGTTGACCGAGCGCTTCGGGTTGAGCGCCGACTTGGCGAGGTTAATCAGCGATTCGCCGACGTCTATGGAGATGATCTTATCGGCCATGTCGTTGAAGCGGTCGAGCTGGCTCATCTGGATGCGCGCGTCCTGCGCGCCGGCGCTCGCCGCCAGGGCCGCCAGCAGCAGGCCAGCGAGCATGATTTTCCTGAAGGATGTAGTTAGCAGTTTCATAACGTCCTCTCGTGAGATGAATAGTGAACCCCCATCAGCGATTCTGCACCGGCTCTGGTTTCTCGGTGGGCGGCTGGTCATCCGAGATGACGCGCTGCACCTCGTTGAGCGTTTCGCTGGTGATTTGCAGCGCGAACAGAACTTTCTCTTTTGCGGCTTCAGCTTCGGCGCTCGGCGCGTGTTTAGCGACGACCGCCGGGTGATGATGAATCGGTATGCGGCTAGCGGCGCGCGGCGGCGCGCTCGGCGCAGCCACTACATTTGTGGCCGTTGAATTTGTGGCGATCTGTGAGCCAACCCCAGGCGAGCTTGATCCGGGCTTGTCTACGGCGGCGGCCGACGCTGCGCCCAGTCCGGTGTCCGTCGTGCGCGGCGCGCGCCACACGATGACGCCGACGGCGACCAACAGCACGGCCATCGCGCCGACGGCGGCAAAGCGCCAGGCAGGCAGGGCGAACAGGCCCGCGAGGCGTTGCCATAGGCTCGGCGGCGCAAGCATTACGGGCGCTTCGTCGAGACGTGCCAGCACGCGCGCCGCAAAATCCGGCGATGGCTCGCGGCGCTGAAAAGCGACTTTCAATTCTTCATCAAGACGGCTCATGGTTCGACTTCTCCAATTTTCGGGCGCGGCTTAGGTCCTCGCCTCGCCGACCGAGCGGCTCAGCTTGTCGCGCAGCAGCGCCAGCGAGCGCCGCAAGTGACTCTTCACCGTGTTGACCGGCATGTCCAGCACTTCAGCGATCTCTGCCGGTTGCAAATCTTCCTGATAGCGCAGCACCACGACCATACGCGCCTTGTCGGGCAGCGTCTCGACCAGCCGCCGCAAGGTTTCCGACAACATGAAATCCTCTTCCACGTGTGGCGCCGCCGGCTCCGGCACATCGTCGAGGCTCACCTGCGGGCGCACTTTCTGGCGGCGCGTCTGGTCAATCGAGCGGTGCGCCGTGACCTTGCGCAGCCAGAACGTGAGGTGGGCCGACGACTGTATGGCAGAGAGGTTCTGGTGGAGGTTCAGGAACACTTCTTGAGCCAACTCCTCTGCCAGCCACCGGTCACGTAGAAAGTGATAGGCAAGGCTGAAAACCATGCCTTGATGCTGGCGCACAATCTCCGCGAAGGCCAACTGATCGCCCGCCGCCGAGCGTGCCAGCGCCTGTTCGATACGGGCTTCCGTCGCCTCTTCCAATGTTGTCGTCCCTTCCCACCCCACCATGCCTTAGTACGCACGCCCGGCGGCTGTCGAGTGCAGAAATTATAACAGCCGGCGTCATTTGTCCGCGGTTAGCGTTGAACTTTCACTCTGTCGCCAATCGTATAGCTGACGGGAAGGGAAATATGAGCCATATCATTCTAAGACCAGGTGAGATGAGAAATCCGGGCATCGCCGCGGTGTTGAGCTTCTTCATTCCCGGCGTCGGGCAGATTTATAACGGCAAGATTTTACGCGGCATCTTCTGGCTGATTATCACGCCGGGCATCTGGTTGGGCACCGGCGGCTGGTTCGGCTGGGTCTGCCACCTGGTTTCGGCTTACACGGCGTACAGCTACGCCAAGCGCCATCCCTATACGATTTAACCCGGCCGGCTGCTCAAGCGGCGCTCACTTCATGTGAATCAGCCGTGAATGAGGGGTTGGATAGCAGGCCCATCAAGAAGAAGAAATAGAGATTGACGTCCGAATAATAGCCGCTCGCCAGCGTCAAACCGGGAAGCCAATAAGCGACAAACAGAGCGATGAATGCCGCCGCCGCGGCGCGCGCGCCCCCACTCTGCGCCCGCCGCAGCGCCCGCCAGCCGATCAGAAACAGATAGGCATTGGCGATGACATACAACAGAAACGCGACCACGCCCATCTCTGCCGCGACCCACAGCAAATTCGAGTGCGGACTGTCAGCCGCCGTCGTGTCGAGCAAGGCCTCGGCCTCGGTGTCGCTATAGAAATATCGTTGATCGAAGGCCCACTGGTAATTCGCCAGTCCGACGCCGCCGACAGGATTGTCGAGCGTGATACCTACCGCTGATTCCCACGTCGCCAGCCTGCCGATGACGTTACGCGGATTCGTCAGGCGCTTGCCCGCCGCAAACCATCCGAGCGCCGCGCTGCCAAGCCCGGCCAGCAGCAAGAACGCCATCACAGACACCGCGAAAGACAGACGCGGCGACGCGGCGACGCGGCGACGCGGGGAAACAAAGGTCGGCAATCCATCTCTTTGTCTTTCCATCGCCGCGTCGCCGCGTCGCCGCGTCGCCGCGTCACTCCTCAGAGTGGCAAATCGGACGATCAACCAGCAGGCCAACAGCGCCAGGGCCGCCGAGCGGAACGTGGGCAATAGCACGGCTACCGCCGCCGCGATCAGCGCGCCAGTGGTGAAGAGGCGCGCCACTTTGTCGAGCTTCGAGCGGAAGAGGTGCGGCGCGGCCTGAAGCAGCACGAAGACCAACAGGCAGATGATGGCGTAAGACGAATCGGCGGCGAATGGCCCGTTGACACGCCGCTCGCCTTCACGCACGAGTTCCGAGCCTTTGTACTGAAAAAGATTCGCGCCTCTGAGCAATTCGTAAGCGCCGGTGGCGAACAGGCACCACGCCAGCGCCGCGGCGGCCAGCCAAAGCATGTGGTGGCGGCCACGCGCGTCGAAGTGATAGCGAGCGAGATGAAAGATCACCAGCGGCAGGCCGAAGGTATCAATCGCCAGCTTCAGCCCGTAGGGGAAATCATTCGACAGAAACGCCGCGTTGACCAAAGCGATCAGCGCGACCATCGCCCATGCGATTTCAAACTTCGTCGCCGTGAAAGCGAAGCGCGGCCTCTGTTCAGCTTGCCCGCGTCGGTTCGTCAGTGCTTTGACGATCAGCAGCCCGACCGCAATGACGATCACCGCGCGGTTGAAGGTGACGAGCGATTTATCAACCGGGAAGCGCAGGTAAAACGATGCGATGGGCGAGGCGACAAACCAGAAGATAAGCAGCCCTTCAAGCGACGCGGAGACGCCGTGACGCGGGGAGGCGGCGGCGGAGTCATCGTTGTGGATGGGTTGCTTAATCGTCATGGTTGCGGTGCGCGATCTTGACCGGGCCGCAAGTGATTCGCTTTTGCTCATCAATCGCCGCGTCGCCGCGTCGCCGCGCCGCTTTCCCGTCAGGCGCGGCTTGCGGCTTCGATGGCGTCAACGATGCGGGCCGCCGCATGGCCGTCCCATCGCTCTGGCACGCGCCCGCGCGGCGGCGGGTTGTCGAGCGCCGCAAAGGCTTCGCGCCGGATGACCTGCGGATCGTTGCCGACCAGCCGGTTGGTGCCTTCGCTAATGGTCACCGGGCGCTCGGTGTTATGCCGCAGGGTCAGGCAGGGGATACCGAGCGCCGTCGTCTCTTCTTGTATGCCGCCGCTGTCGGTCAGCACCACCCGGCTGTTGCTGTAGAGCTGCAAGAAATCGAGGTAGCCGAGCGGCTCGGTGAGCGTCAGCCCCGGTAAGCGGCGGGCGCGCTCTAAGAGGCCAAAGGCTTGAAGTCGTGACAACGTGCGCGGGTGCGCCGGGAAGATGATCGGCAGCCGCTCTTGAATCGCTTCGAGGGCGTCGAGAATGCCGGAGAGTATTGCCGGGTCGTCTACGTTCGCGGGGCGGTGCAGAGTCATGGCCGCGAAGGCGCCGCGCTGGACCTTGAAATGGTCTAGCACCGTCGATTGCTTCGCTCGTTCGAGACTGCGAAACAGCGTGTCAATCATCACATTGCCGACAAAGCAAATCTTTTCAGGGGCGATGCCTTCGCGCCGCAAGTTGTCGTCGGCGTCGCGCGAAGGCGTCAGCAACAGGTCGGCGAGCGCATCCGTGACCAGGCGGTTGATTTCTTCGGGCATGCCTCGGTCGCGGCTGCGCAAACCGGCTTCGACGTGCGCCACGCGCACCGCCATCTTGGAGGCGACGAGCGTCGTCGCCATCGTCGAATTCACATCACCGACGACGACGATCCAGTCGGGCCGTTCGGCGATCAAGACTTGCTCGAAAGCCAGCATGATGCGCGCCGTCTGCTCGGCGTGCGAGGCGGAGCCGACTTCGAGATTCATATCAGGGCGCGGGATGTCGAGGTCGGCAAAGAATGAGTCGCTCATCGCCGCGTCGTAGTGCTGGCCTGTATGCACCAGCAGCGGCTTGAGGCGCGGGGCGCGGCGGCGCATCTCGTCGATCACCGGGGCGATCTTCATGAAGTTCGGGCGCGCGCCAACGACATTGATGATTTTCAGCATGGCTTAAAGTTAAGCCATAAAGTAGCGCATTCCCGCCAGCCTGCGCCAGATGTGAATGACAAGAAGTGATGAGTGATGAGTGAAAAGTAGATGGGTAAGACGTATGCGCCGTACCTTCTCCTTACTCATCACTCATCAACTTCCAATGGGCGTTAATACCGCCGCCGGTGCTTGAGCAGGTAATAGGCCGCGCCGCCGCCACCGCCCAGCAGGGCACCGACGCCCGCGCCGCGCTTGCCGCCGAATACCGCCCCAAGGCCCGCGCCAATCGCCGCCGGCGCGGCAATCGTCAAAATCATATTGCGCGTCGAGTGACCGCGCCGCACGGCGTAATAGCGCGTGCCGGCAACGCCGCTGTAACGGTACGGCGTGCGGTAAGCCGCCGTCCGGTAGTGCCGGCGGCTGTAGTAGCCCGTGCGGTAATAACTGGCCGGGTAATAGCCCGTTCGGTAATACGAGTTACCATAATAAGCCGAGCGATAGGCCACCGCTCGGCGGTGCCTGTGGCAGGCGAAGGTGTCGGGCGCGACCGCCAGCGACAGCAACGCGACAAGAATGGTCATGACCGTAAATCGCTTGAGCATGTCTGTCCTCCGGTATGGAATGAACGCTGGTTCGTACCGATTTACGGGCAACTCGGATGCCAGCCGCCACCGCGCCGCAACCCTAAAAAACGAAGAAGGCTGCCCGGTGAGCAGCCTTCTCCTGTGTTTGAATATGTGACAGCGGTTGCGCGATTATTTTACATCGAACGTGCCGACCAGCAGAGCCGTGCCCCAGTGAACACGGATGCCGGCCTTGCCTTTCATGTCAACCAGGCTGATGTTCAGCATCTCGGCGGAATCAGCAACCTTTTCAGACTTCAACGGCAGCTCGGCAACATAGCCTTCCTTCATCGCCGGCTCGCCCCAGATGCCGGTCTTCGGGTGGAAGGCGAGAACCCAGGCATTGTCACCGGTCTTCTTCGCCCAGAGGCTGTACTTGCCCGCCGGGAGCGTCTTGCCGGCGACGTTGAGATCGCCGGTCGTGGTCAGTTCCGTCGCTTGATTCTTGCCCAGTCTCCAGACCATGCCGACGGGTGCAACGGTGAAAATATCCTTGCCTTTAAGGCTCGGCCCATTGATGCTCGGGCTGCCATAGTTGACTGAAATCGTCTTCCCCTTGATGGTGACTTCCGAGGTCTCACGCGCGCCATTCATCTGCGCGCAGGCCGGCAGCACGGCGCAGAGAACGAACAGACAGAGGATGAGTTTGTGGAACTTCATGTGGACTCCTTCAATAGATAAAATTGGGCCTACAGAAAATCAGTTTAGCCGTCCGCCACGGTTGCGGCAAGCGGCTTACCGCGGATTGCTCTCGGCCTTCTTCTTCGCCGCCGGCTGATACGTGAGCGCGTAATCGGTGAGCCGCTGGCAGGGCCGCAATTCGAGCGTGACGTTGGCCGTTTCGGCGCGCTGGCGCAACCGCTTGCGCGCCTCCGCGTCCCAGGCGACCGGGCGCGGATGGTCGGCGCTTGCGTCATCCTCGGTGGCGCGCCGCGCAATGACGAAGTAGCGGCCCGGCGCCAGGTTCTTCAACTCAAAGTTGTCGCCCCGCAGTTCCGCTTCATAGTAGCGCAGCAGGTCGTCAACGGCTTCCTTTTCAGCCGGCACCAGGTGCAGGCGCAGGGACTCGGGCAGGCGTGCGCCTTCTGTAGCCGGGATTACACGACCGCGCAACGCCGCCGCGCCTTCGGCGACCGTCACGGCGAGGTCGCTCAGGCGCTCGCCGGCTTTGACCGTCAGCGGCGCGCGGGCGGCGTCAACCGGCGGCTGATTCTTCGCCAGCGCGGGAAGTGTAATCGAGCGCACAAAGTAATCATCGCCGAGCATCATCGGCAGGACGCGGTACTGGCCGGCTTCGAGGTTGGCGAAGGCGAATGCGCCTTTGTCTGAAGGCGCCTCCTGGCGGGCGATGGGCGACGGCGGGTTAAACTCGGCGGCTTTCTTTTCCGCGCGCGCTTCGAGCAGCATCTCGTCCGGCATGAGGCGTTTGATCTCGCACTTGCTCTGGCCTTCGACGTTGCGCAGCGGCTCGACGGCCAGCGTCCCGACGATTGCGCCATAAGCCGCCAGCGTAATATCGGTGCCGGTGACGTCTGCGCCTCTGACCTTGACGTAGGCGCGCCCCGTGCCTCTGAACGGCGTATTAGAAGTGTTGGTCGTCGCCGTGACTAAATAATCACCGTCGGCGACGCCGTAGAAGGCATAGCCGTCGCCACTGCTGCCCGGAAAGTTTCCGCCGGCGAAGCTCTGCGCTTCCATCGCGCGGCTCGCGACGTTGTACAGTTCCAGCGCAATGCCCGCATTGGCGGCATCCGTGGGCACGCCCGCTATCTTGCCGCTGATGGCATGGCCGCGCTCGCCGCGGTAGTGAATGGCTATGCCGCTGACCTCTTCGCCCGCCTGCACGGTGACGGTTTGGGCCGTGTCGCGCGTCGATGATGGGTAATAAGTCGGCATGTCGTTCTCATAGACGTTCGGCTCGTTGATAAAGGGATGCTTGCCCGAGGCGAAGACGACATAGGTGCCTGATAATAAGCCGTAGATGCGATAGACGCCGCGATCATCCGCCCTGGCAACCCCCGATGGGCGGATGAGCGTGACTGCGTGGCCGTCTTTGTCACGGACGCGAATGGCCTGGACGCTGCAATCGGTCATCGGCTCGTTGGTGTGTGTCATGACCGTGCCGGTGATGACGCCACCTTTCTTCATGGTGAAGTCGGCGGTGTCGCCGGCGCGATACGTCCGCCGCGGCGTTTCCTCCTCGGCTGTCACGTAGCCCGGCGCGACCGGAAAGACGTTATAGACGCCGCGCGCCAGGTCGGTGATGCGGAAGCGGCCCTGCTCGTCTGTGCTGGTGTTGCGCGACTCACGCCGCTGAGAGGACGCGCCGGTTACGTAAACGACAGCGTGCGGGATGGGCTGGCTCGCCGTGTCTGTGAGCCGCCCGCTGATCGTGCCGGCGCGCTTATCCGACTTTGTCGCCGCGGTCTGCGCGCCGGCGCTCGCGCCGAGCATCAACAGGGTCAGGCCAATCGCGAAAGCGTTTTTCATCTGCGACCTCCGGTGAAAAGCGGCTCACTGGTTATTACCCGTGGGGCGTTCGAGGACGATGGTCACCTGGGCTTCATTATCGTTTGTGACGCTGACGGTTTTGTTGACGGGCTTCGAGCGGCTGCCGGCAGTGAGGGTGTACTCGCCGGGCAGCAAATCCTCAACCACGAAGTGCCCGCGCGCATCGACCTGCGCGAAAGCATTTTGCGGCGGGCTGTCGCCGACGCGTCGCACGGTGACGAAGGCACGGAAGCCTGCGGGGAGCGGGCCGTCTGCGAATTTCACTTCGCCGCGAATCACGCCCGTCCCAAAGCCGACGACCAGCCGCAGGCCGGTCAGGTTTTCGCCGGCGTCAAGGTCGAAGCCCGCGGTCAGGTCAGCGCCCTCGCGCTCGACGCGCAGCAGTCTGAAGTTGCGGCCCAGAAAACTTGAGAGGTAGACGCGGCCTCTGCCCGCCGCCAGCCCGCCGATGCGGAAGCTGCCATCGGCGTTGATCTGCGGGCGGTTGAAGCGCGGCGTGGTGATCGGCCCCTCCATAGCAACGTTCAAGTTCAGCTCGCGGAAATGCGTCGCCGCTTCCTGCTCGCTCAGGCCCTCAATGACGACCGTGCCGCTGACGCTGGCGCCGGCACGCAGCTTGATCTCGACGTCGCTCACGTCGCTGTCGGTGATCTCAAAAGGTGCCGGATCGAAGGTGTAGTTGTCGGCGCTTTGCGCCTTCGCCGGTGACGGCGGCCCGTTCGCGTATGCTGGGCTGGTTTCGTTGAGCAGAACTACAAATGCCACGTACTTGCCCGGCACCACGCCTTCGATTCGGCATTGGCCATCGGCATTCGATTCCGGGCCGATGGCGGAGATGCCCATGAATCTGCCGTTCTGGTCCTGAGTGCCATAGCCGCAACGCGCGCCGGCCACCGGCTTGCCGCTGTCGGCGACGACGCGCACGAGCGCCGTGTAAGATTTTTCGGTGTGGCCCAGGGCCAAGTCGATGCCGGTGGCCTCGCCGCCTTCTGTAACTTCCACCTCACCGGCTTTGGCCTCGTCGCGGACGCTGGGGTAAAAGGTTTGCGGGTAATAGCTGTTCCCACGGCTCATGCTGGCGCTGCCATCGCGGCCCGCAGGTATACCGGCGCTGACCAGATAGCGGCCCGGCGGCAGGCCGTAGATGCGGTAGATGCCGCGGTCATCCGTCTGCATGACGGTGTAATTGCGGTTGTAGGGCTCGTGCCGGGCGTCCCGCGGGTTGATGCGGTAGAGGTGGATGTATTCCTGGATGAGCGGGCGGCCCGTCTCTTCCGTGACGCGACCGGTGATGACGCCGCCGCGCCGCAAGGCGAGGTGGATGTCTTCGACCGTCTCGCCATCGGCCAGCGTGATCGCGCTGCCTCCGGGATAGTCATTGCCTTCCGCTTCATTATAAAAAACGGGCGCGACCGCCCTGACATAGAACCGGCCCGCCGGCACATGGGTGATTTGAAAGTGACCGTCGGCGTCCGTCGTGCTGCTGCCAACGATGCGTCCTCGCGGCATGCGCTGCGGGTCGGGCATCACGGCGACGGGAATATTGGCGGCGGGCTTGCCGGCGATGGTGACGCGACCGCTGATCGTGCCGGCGGCATTCACTTCTTTTGACTGCGGCGAAACGGATTGCGATGGCGCAGAGACAGGGGCGCTCAGCGTTAAGGCCATCAGCAGCAGGACGCGGGCCAGAGCGTGCATAGCGGGCCTCCGGTTTTTGAAGTTCAGTGGCGCGAGCGACTCCACACGGACAATCAAACGTCGCTCATTTCCCGTAGTTCGTAACCTTGATGATCTCTGGCCGCATATTTTACACCCGGCGGGCGGCGGAGGCAAAGCCCCCGCGGGCGCGGCGTCGCCGTGGTTAGAAATGTGATTTTACACAGGCGGCGGTGGGTTTTTGCGAACATAACACCATTGACAAATTTTCGGCGATCTACATAATGAGCTTGATCAGCGCTTGCGCGCTCGGTTGCCCCCGCACCATTCGTCGCTTGCTTCATCAAAAGGAGCCTGCTTGAGCCGGACTACTTCCTCCGCGGATTGGGCAACTGCTGGGTTCAACGAGCCATTACCGCTTAGCGTCAGAGGAAACTCTTTCTTCCTCGACCTGGATCGTTTGTTGGCGCGCATCGAAACGGCGACAACCTATTACCAGGCCCTGGGCGTCGGGCGCGACGTGTCGCGCGAACAACTCGACCGCGCCCTGGCTGAGACCCTGGCTATCCTTTATCCGCCATATCAGATTAGCGCCTCGCTGCCTGCCGAAATGCTGACTCGCATCGAGCGGGCGTTCAATAAAATTGCGCAAGGGTTTGCGGCGCTCGCCAGCTTCGCGCGCCGCCGCGATTATGATGCGGCGCTCTCTTCGGCTGCGTCGCCCGGGGCAACAACGACCGCAACACCAGCGCCCGCCGCATCCGCAACATCAGCGCCCGCCGCGAGCCGGCCATCGCCGCCGCCGCAGTCCTTCCACATCCAGCAGCATGCCGCGCCGCGCGCCGCTTACGTCGAATCGGGCAAAATCAGCTCGACCGATAATCGCCGCCGCACCGACCGTCTCAAGCTCGCCCTGCCGGTGCGCATCGTCGGGGTTGATCAGGGGGCCGTCGGCAAGTGGAGCGAGATGGCCGAAACGCTCGACGTCAGCCGCACAGGATTGCGCCTGCGGCTCAATCGGCTCGTGCGCTATGGCATGGTGCTGTACCTATCATTACCGCTGCCGGCAAAGCTGCGCTCGCACGGCTTCATGGATACAAGCTACAGTGTCTACGCGCTGGTGCGACGCATCGAGCCGATGAAGAAGGGCATGCGCGTCATCGGCCTTGAATTCATTGGCGAGCATCCGCCGCCGGGTTACCTGGAAAAGCCCTGGGCGACCTTTCGCACGCGCCACTGGGCCGGCAATGACCGCCGTCGCGCCCGGCGCGTCGCCCGCGCCGAGCCGATTTGCCTCGACTACATCAGCACCGAATGGCCTACCCCAATCCGCGAAGAGGCGATGACCGAAAACGTCAGCCGCACGGGGTTGCGCATCCTCGTGCGCAAGGCGCCGCCGGAGTTTGATCTGCTGCGCGTCAGCTGCGCGGCACGCCACTTCGAGGGCCTGGCGATTCTACGTAACCGTTTTATCGGCGATGACGGACAGGAACGGCTCTGCCTGCAATTCCTGGATAAAGAATGGCCGCTATAAATCTCCTCGGCGACCGCCTGATTCTCCGTTCGGGCTTGCATGGCGGCGGCGAAGATGATAAACAGAAGGGCTCGACTTTATTATTTCCGCATATGGTCGGGATGGTGATTGCAGGAGGCCCGGCGACCACGCTTTGAAATGTGGAGGGCGCTGCCAGTGCCCTTGAGACACAAGAATTTAACCGGCTACTATGGATAAACAGTACCGAGTGGCTACTGAATGAACAACCACCTGGGAACTTGGTATCCGCGCTGATGACGCGATTGCCTCTCTGGCTGCTGGCCATAAAAGGTCACAAGCTGCGAAAAATCTTGTATATCGGGCAAGCGTTCTGAAATTCAAGCGGGCGGCTGAGATGCTCAATTCGGGGAATGCGAATTGCTCAACAGGAGCCAGCCTCCTCATGCATTTTGGCTGTATGTCTGGGTTGAAGCCGAAATTAAGGCGTAATTGAAATATCAGCGTGCGCAGGGTTGCTTCAGAACTCTGTCGCTCGGATTGTGAATCCGAAGGATGAGACGTTTGACAGACCGCATCCAGCGATTGCTGGAGAAAGTAATGGTAAAGGAATCAGTTTTCCCAATAACTTTGGAGAGGGATAGAAGATGAACATAAAGAGAGTCATGTTGATGATCGGGCTGGCTGTTGTTGTCGCCGCCCTGGCAGTGCCGCTCGTGGGCCTCAAAGCCCGCGCCGCGGGCGCTGCGGCGAACGCACGAGCGCCATTGGCCGCTCCGGCGCGCGCCACAGCGGCACCTGGCGAGGCGGCGGTTCAGCCGAATGTTGTCGAGGCCACTAATTCCTCTCAGGAATCGGTGGGCGGCAAGATTTCAGCTGAGACACTTAAGGCTCTGGGCATTCGCCGCTCAAAATCGGCGGATGCCTCTGCGAAAATCGCCCAGTTACTGGCGAAGAAAACCCAGAGCGGCAACCATGGCGGCGGTGAGTTCACCCCGCAGTCGGGCCAGCCGCTGGTGCTCAATGCCAACTCGGCGCTCTCGGCCGCGCTGATCACGACGATTGGCGGGCGTGATAATCAGTTCTCGGAAGTCGCGCTGATCGCCGACTGGGATGGCCGCGAAGATTGCGCTGCCGACCGCGAAGCGAAAGTCGATGACTTCTCATTTGTCGAATCCGACATCGACACGACGCTGACGCGCGCCGCCATCTCCGAGCATACCGTCGCTAACGGTTTCGCGGAGAACGTGTTCTATTACGGCGACTCGCTCGGCAACCTCTGGGTCGGCACCGACAACAACGATGACAACGCCACGGTCGAGGCCGGCGGCTTGCGCCAGATCAATATCCCGGCGCTGGTCAACGCGGGCGCGTCCGGCGGTTTTGCTATCACGCCCGGGTCACTTGGCTGCACCGACGACCAGGTGACGGTCACCGGCATCGCCGTGCAGCCGGTTGCCGACCTCGGCGATTTCGGCCTCTGCGGCACAATCGGTGAAGTCGTCTACGTGTCGGTCCTTGACACGGAAGGCTGCTCCTCGAACTCCGCCAATCAGCCGATTCGCACCCGC
This sequence comes from Blastocatellia bacterium, assembly GCA_035275065.1. Taxonomy (NCBI): domain Bacteria; kingdom Pseudomonadati; phylum Acidobacteriota; class Blastocatellia; species Blastocatellia bacterium. The sequence goes on along the minus strand of DATENM010000153.1, from coordinate 2,266 downwards.
ATCTTCGCCTTCGCCTTCACCGACGTGGTGGGCGGAGTGGCGCCGGCGGGTGTGCGCCAGATTTTGGCCAGCAAGTTCTCGAACATCGCCGGCGTCGCCGTTGATGACGACGGCTCGCTGTACTACCAGTTGGTGGACTTGATTCAGTTCACCGGCGGCGCCATCTTCAAGGCGACCGAAGTTTCGCGCACCGTTGCCGGTTGCCCCAGCCCGCGCGTCAATCGCGTCATTGCTGGCCCGATTACCGATCCGCCGACCCTCAATAGCTGGGTAGGCTCAACCGCCAGTCCGGCTAATCTCTCCGGCGGCGCGCGCAACACCAACTATGGGCGCGGCTCGTCAGGCACCTACGGCAACGTCGTCAGCCTGGCCACCGGTGCTTGCAACGTCCTTTATGCGGCCGTCGCCCGCTCCTTCGTGCCCGGCGCGGTCAGCTTCGAACAGTTGACCGAGGGCCTCTTCCCGGCGCCTTCGGCCTTCACCAGCGGCACGCCTTCCATGGTCATCAGCTTCGCCGACTGCTCCGGCGCTTTTGACCTCTGCTCGGGCCGCGCCACAGGTGGAGCGACCGCGAATGTCGGCGGCACGATTCCGGCAGCCGACGGCTTTGCTGATCCGGCGGTGGCGGGCCAGACCGCTTCGGCCGGCGTCAACGTCTTCCGCATCTTCGTCGAAGGCAACGGCCCCGACCTCAGGCCGCCGGCCGGCGGCACGGCGGTCGTGCCGGGCACGCTCGGCAGCGTCCTGCAAGTGGATATGCAGATTGACTACACGCTGCATAGCGGACTGGCAGTCAGCGAAGAAGGCACAGTGTTCGTCATCAGCGGCGGCACGCCGGCAGGCATTGGCAAGAATCCTTCGCCGATGCTGGGTGAAGTGCTGTGCTTTGAGGATATGTGCCCGATGGATCGGCGCGCGGATTTCGTTGATCTGCGCGGCGACACGCTGCCGAACCCGCCGGCCTCAGGCGGCAACGTCGGCGACGGGGACAGTGATCGCTTCGATCACATTTTCTATCAAGCGCCGCTTGATCAAATCACCCTCACTCCGGGTGGATTGGCCGGGTTGGCGCGCGGCTTCCTGCGCTACACCAACCGTCTTGCAGCGGCTCCGCTTGGCGCGGGCATCACGCTCGGCGTGACCCAGCGGGTGCTGGGAGATGACAGCTCGACGCAGGCCGCGATCATCTTCGAGGCCCTTGATCCTGGACATCAGGTGGCGGGCGGCGACGATCAGAACACGCCGAACCGCGGCGATGATGATGATGGAGCCGGGAGTCCGACGCTGACCGGCGCGAATGCCGGCGGCTTCGAGTTCCTCTTCAACGGCTTCGTCGGGACGACGCCGAATTGCGTGTGGAACGGGTTCTTCCTGAACTCGAACGGCAACATCACCTTCGGCAATGGCGATTCGGACAACACACCGTCCGTGGTGGAATTCCGTGCTGGATTGCCGAGAATCGCTCCGGCGTGGGCCGATCTCAATCCGAATGCGCGAGCCGTCGATCTAACGTCATTCCCGGTGCAGGCGCTTGGCTTTGCTAACATCAACGCCTTCCGCGTCCGCTGGATCAACGTGCCAGAGTTTGGCTCTGAAAGCTGCACGGGCACGACCGTTTCACCGGGCAATGCCAGCAACACCTTCTCGGTGACCCTCTATGACGACGGCACCGGCCCTGACGAGAACGCCTGTCAGGCTTTGGACCCCGCCAACCCCAGAGGCTTTAACGGCCCCTGTGCGCCGAGCACGGCTGGCGCCTTCGACCTGCAAGAAGGCCCGACCGACCTGCGCTTCACCCGCGAGCCGAACACCGGCGTCCTCGTCGGCTGTCCGCCGCGTCGCGAAGGCAGCGGCAACTTCATCTTTGAATATTGCCGTATGGATCTGCTCGGCACACCTGATCGCCCGGTGATCGCCGGTTACTCGGTCGGCCACCTCAACCCGCTCAACCCGCCGGGGCTGTGCGAAACCAACCTCTCGGAGGCCGCGCGTGCCGCCGAGACCACCTTCGGCGTCCTGCCCGGCGCGCAGACGGCAGCCATCAGCTGCAACTGCTTGATCGGCGAAGGCACCGAACCCAGCATCTTCGAGCTCTTTAACGAAGGCGCTGACGCAGGCATCGGTGCCGGCGGCGAGATCACATTCGCGACGCCGGACTTCGATCTGCGCTTCGAAGGCAACGATGCGGCGGCTTGCACGTCCACGCGTCAGCGTGACCTCAACCGCGGCAAGGTGGCCTTCTACGGCGTCGGCTGCGCGCCGCCGG